>ASOC01000015.1 GCA_000405945.1 Candidatus Omnitrophus fodinae SCGC AAA011-A17 | reverse complement strand
GGTTGTATGACCTGCATTTCAATTATATCAACATTCCATTCTTTTAACAATATCGCCGCAAAAATTTTTCGCCGCCTCAGCGAGGGCGCGGCGGAAGGGGGGGTGTGGGGGGAATTCCGCCGCGCCCGAGCGTTTCCGCCCCGCCGCCTGCTCTGTTAGGAGCAGAAGCCAGCAAAATAGTTTTCTTTTCCTTTTAGAAGAAAAAAATCGGCGGGCGCAAATCAAAAAATGTGAAGAAAACTTTTTTGCTGGCTGGCGAGCGTTAGCGAGCGGCGGCGGGGCGAATCAGCCGTTTCGTTCAAAAAAGGTTCGCGCGAAGTCTCTATTGGCGGAGAGGCAGGGATTTGAACCCTGGAGGCCCTTTTGAGGCCTACGCGCTTTCCAGGCGCGCCCGTTCGGCCGCTCCGGCACCTCTCCATCAAAAAGCGGGGCTAATTCTTACTATCTGCGTTCTTTTCTTAACCCTCTGAAGAATTCCGAGAGAAAAAACTTGGCTTCCCCTTCGAGGATTCCGCTCACCACATTAAGCCGGTGGTTAAGCCTGTCATCGTTGACAATATTAAACAGGCTTCCGCAGGCTCCGGCTTTGGGGTCTTTGGTTCCGTATATCAGATTCTCGCACTTAGAAAGCACCAAGGCCCCGGCGCACATGGGGCAGGGCTCCATCGTGACATAGAGGGAAGCTTTTTCCAGCGAGCCCCGGTGATCCGGGCCCCCTTCAGCCGCAAGATATTCGGCCGCCTGCGTGATGGCTATCATCTCGGCATGCGCGGTGGGGTCGTGCAAAAGCTCGGTTTGATTGTGGGCCCGCGCTATGACTTTACCTTTGTGCACGATAACGGCCCCCACCGGAACTTCGCCTTTTTCAAAAGCCTGCTTGGCCTGTTTCAAGGCCTCGCGCATGTAATGCTCGTGAATCGAACTTTCCGCCAAAGGATTACCGTTGTGCTTCCTTTTCCTTGTCTTCAGCTACCACAGGCTCCGCAGCGTAGTCATCTGCTTCTTCCATGTCCTGGTCGTAATCCGTATCAGTCGCATCTTCCTCAGCAACAGCAGTCTTTTCTTCCGCCGCAGGCTCTGCCACAACAGCAGCATCCTTGTCTTCCTCAGCCTTTACCGCTTCAGGCTGAGCAGCGGCAGCCGTCGCGGCGGGAACCGTCAAAGCCCCGCTATAGCCCGGAGGATTGAATCCGGGAGGTAACGACGTGTTCACAGGATTGGTAATAGGTTTCCCTGGATTGGCCGGAGGATTGGGATTAAACCCCGGGGGAAGAATAACCGCGCGGGGCGGTGTGAAACCTTGAGCAGGCGCCGGCGTAGATTCTTGGGTAACGGAGACAACCGCTTCCACCTTTCGTTTCTCCGCCGCGGCCTTCTTTTTCTTTTTGCTCCAGCCGGCCGACGCGTTTAGAGTGAAACAAAAAACTATGACTGAAAATACGGTAAATCCTTTCAGAAATTTGTCAGAACTCATGGGATTCTCCTTTTTGTACGGTGATATTAATAATAGCACATCAAAATTTTATAAATGCAAGTATGCGGCAGGCAGGACTTGGCGCCCTTCGGGTCGGCCACCCGCGCCGCTATTCAGATGCTCGGCCTTCCTCGCATCTAGCGGCGCTCCCTTCAAGTCCTGCTAGTCGTATGATACTCACAAAAAATATAAACATGCGGCAGGCAGGACTTGAACCTGCAACCCTCAGTTCCGTAGACTGATGCTCTATCCAATTGAGCTACTGCCGCGAATTTCAAATAAATATTAATAGGATTATTCGCGACTGCACCAAGCTTCTTATTAACATCTAATGAGGCTTGTGTGCTGCCGCAAGCAACATTATTTATTTCAATGGAAGCTTGCGACTGGCACGGCCGGCCGCAAGGTATTCTTATTTGTTTCAAGGAGGGCCTATTATATCAAAAGGTTTAAAGACAGCTAGGTTTTTTGGCGTAACGTTCTTGGGCGTGTTTCAGGATGGTGAGAATCAGTTTTTCATAGGTCCAGCCCACGCCGCGAGCCATAATCACAAGGTCGCTGTAAATTGGGGAAAGTCCAGGCAAGGGATTGGCCTCCAGAAAATAAACTTGTCCGTTCTTGTCAATCCGGAAATCCATACGGGTCACATCGCGGCATCCTAGCGCCCGGTAGGCGATAAGCGCCGACTCTCTAACCCTTTTTTCTGTAAGTGGTTCCATCCCAGCAGGAACAATATACTCGCATAGCCGGCGCCAGTCTTTTTTGACTTCATAGGAATAAATAAAATCCTGCCCTGTCTTTTCCCGGTAGCGGATTTCCATAATCCCCAGCACATAAGGTTCCCGGTTTCCCAAAACACCCACCGTGACCTCACGGCCCGGAATGAACCTTTCAATCAGAATAGGAATGGGGCCGTATTGATTTCTTATCCAGAGAAATTGTTCTTCAAAACCTTTGCGGGTGGTCACGCAGGAGTTAAGCCTTATGCCTTTGCTGGACCCCTCATAAAGCGGTTTGATAAAAAGAGGAAAAGGGGGCAAGTCTTTGGGCGGGATGTCATCATGGGCCGTGACAAATTCCGGCGTATTCACGCCCGCGTGCTTCACCACAATTTTCGCCTGGGCCTTATCCAGCGCAAGCGAAAGCGTGAACCCGTCCGATCCCGTGTACGGGATGCCGGCCAGCTCAAAAAGCGCGGGCATTTGCGCCTCCCGGTTTCTTCCTTCCAGGCCTTCGGCAAGATTAAAAATAAAGTCGATGCCTCTTTTTTCGCCATTGGATTGCTCCGTAAGAATTCTTCTTAGCGCCTCAACTCCCCAACCGAGTTTCACCGTTTCGTGGCCGCCGGTTTCGAGAGCCGCGGCCAACGCGGAAAGGGTTTCTTCCGTGTCGAATTCTCCGAAAGCATCCGGAGGGAGATTTTCGGCAGGATTTTGTTTGAGGTTATACGTGATACCTATTTTCACAGCGGAAGCAAAGTGCCGGTTGGTCGTGCGGCGGCTGGCCGCTTGTTCAGCCGGCACCGAGCGGTTGGCTCGGCGGAGCCGTCCCTTGACCGTGAGGCAATATTGGGTTCTTGCGCGGGCGATACATCCGTTTGTCTTGCCTCCCGCCTTTTCAGGCGCTCGCTCACAGAGCAGAACATGGGCGTCTGATTCCAGCGGCCGGAGGCATCATCTTTGGGAAACTCATAACGCACCATCAAGCCTTCGTAGTTTCTTAACACCACGTAATCTTCCCCGCCTGCTATCAAATACTGAGGGCCAAGGGGTATTTTGCCGCCGCCGCCGGGCGCGTCCACCACAAAGGAAGGCACGGCAAAGCCGGTGGTGTGCCCGCGCATGCCTTCAATGATCTCAATCCCCTTCCACACGGATGTCCTGAGATGCTCAGTGCCGCTCACCGGGTCGCATTGATAAAGGTAATAGGGCCTGATTCCCATTTTGACTAACTCATGACACAGCCGGGTCATAATCTCCACGCTATCATTGACGCCTTTTAAAAGCACGGTCTGATTGTTCATCGGAATGCCCGCGCAAAGAATTTTGTCGCAAGCCTCACGAGCCTCGCGCGTGATTTCGCGGGGATGATTGAAATGCGTGTTCACCCAAAGCGGCCGGTATTGCTTAAGCATGAAAACCAATTCTTCATCGATACGCTGGGGCAGGCACACGGGAAAACGCGTGCCAAAACGGATGATTTCGATATGAGGAATAGCGCGAAGTTTTTTCAGCACATACTCGAGGCGCTTAGTCGTAAGAATCAGCGGGTCTCCGCCGGAAATCAAAACATCCCGCACCTGTTTGGTTTTTGAAAGATAATCCATCATCCGATCGATTTCCATGTCGTCGCGAGCCCAATTGCCGTCTTCCCATTCTCTTTTCCGCGTGCAATGCCGGCAAAACATAGGGCACATGTCCGTGATTTGCATGAGCACGCGGTCCGGGTAGCGGTGCACCAGCCCGGGCACGGCCATGTCTTCTTCTTCAGACAACGGGTCCTCTTCCCCGCTCCTGACGCTTTCCACTTCTTCCAGCGCGGGAAAAGACTGCAGCCGGATTGGGTCTTCGGGATTGTTGAAATCAATCAGCGAAAGATAATAGGGCGGAATGATAAAAGGATATTTTTGGGAAACTCTCTCGAGACGGAGCAATTCTTCTTCTGAAAACCGTCCGAACTTCCGCAATTCTTCCAATGAAGTGACAGCATGCTTCAGCTGCCATTTCCAATTGTTCCAATCTTCAGGCGGGATGTCGCGAAAGGACAAAGGCTCTTCGCCTTGCTTCATGGCTGGTCTTGCCCCGCATGGCAGGGCTTTCATTCTCCTCGCATAGTTATTACGGAAGGTTTGCCCAATTCTAAAGTGAATTCTTAAACGATACGGAACCCTTCCACAACCGTGAAAGGCCATAAAGAGCCTCCGTGCTCCTTATCCTTAATCATTTCTCTGTCACAAGATATGTCGATGATATTGCGCAAGGTTTCGGCCAGGGATTGAGAATACCTTACATGCTGAACCCCGCCCTGCCACGCGCCGTTTCGCCAAACCAAAGCGCTGCCTTTGATAAAACCCGTGGCCAGCCAAGTGTTCGCATTCGTGACCTGATGATACCAGATGTGAGGGATGAAAATAACGTGGTCAAAGCGCGCCAGAAGGTCCGTCCATTTTTCTTCCCCGGTTCGAGCCACAATATTCACGGGCATGGTTGAAGGCTGAAGCGCTCCGGCCCCATGTCCCGTCGGCGTCTGGCGAAAATCAAGAGCGGCCTTGCGGTCATTCACAAAATTCCTGACCACGCCGCGGTCCACCAATAGAATTTTTTCCCGCGGAAGACCAACGCCATCAAACGAAAGACCGGTTTGGCCCGGATAATACACATTGTCTTCTATTGTGAGGCGGCTTGAAAAAAGCCTTTTCCCTTTTTTGCCCCAGAAAAAACTGTTTTTGTCCGCCACTTTTCTCGCGTTCATGTCTTCAAAAACAGGGGCACTGAATTCCGCCATGGCGCGGGGAGAAAAAATCACGGCGTACCGGCCCGGCTTAACGCGGACCGGCAAAGCGGCTTGGCCGGCTCTTTCCAAGGCGCTCTTAAAAATTTCTTGTTTGTTAAGTCCCTTTTGGAAAGCGCTGAACCCGCTCGCGTAACCCACGCCCCGGCCTTTGCGCGCAGTGAGTCCGAAACGGAAAGCGCTGGAGCGGTGCCAGGCCTCAAGGCCGTTTGAATTGGCGATATAAACATGCCGGCAAACCGCAGAATCATAACCGCTGGCCTGTGCCCCGGTTTTTTTGATTTCACGGATTGCCGCGGCAATGGCTTTCGCTGAATAGTCTGGATTTTCAGAAACAATTTTGGGGTCAAAATCATTCACCGCGCGGTAGCTCTGCTTTGAAAGCAGGGCCGGCTCGCCGTCAGAGCCCCGGCATGATTGAAGCAGCGCCTTGAGGCGATCAACGCAGGAGGAAAGCGAAGCGCGAGAAGGGTCTGTTGTTTCAACGCGCACGGATTTGCCTCCTTCAATCATGCGCAGGGAAATTTTCAAAAACTCACGGAATCCGTTTTGGTGGATTTCATTGTTGGCAAAACGCGTTAAAAATCCGCTTTGTTCCCGAATGGTGATTTCCAAGTCCCTGCCTTTGGCCAGCAGGAACGCTTCGCCCGCGATTTTCCAGTACCGCTCCCGCTCATGAACCCGAAGCATAACACTCCACTCCCCGGAACAGGGCGGGCGAACAGCCGTGCGAAACAAAAGCCTGCTGCATGGGACCTCCTTTGCCGCAATCCGGAAATCCCGTGATCCGGTAACTGGCCGAATCCGCCACTTCCGCGCATTGTTTCCAAAACCGCATGCTATTCCCCCGGTAAAGGGGATTTTTATAAGCACCCGTGATTTTGCCGTTTTTAACGCGCCACGCGATTTCCGCGCCGATTTGAAAATCACCTCTTTCTTCATCAATAGACCAGCTTGATTCCGTGTCCAGAAAAATCCCTTCGCGAACCTCGCTTAAAATCGCTTCAACCGGCCGGGTTCCGGGCAAAAGGCTTAAATTCGTCATCCGGATCAGCGGATAATGCGACCCATCCTCCGCGATCATGGACCCGCTCGCACGCGGCAATCCAGACCGTGCGGCCGTTTCCCGGCTTGAAAGATATCCGGTGAAAAGCCCATCCTTCACCACCCGCGTTTCCCTGGCAGGCACGCCTTCATCATCATAGGCAGCAAAGCCCGCGCCGGATTTGTCTTCGGGCCTGTTGGCAACCAAAGTGACATGACTTGAGCCGATTTTTTCCCTGCCCACCATGGCTGGTTTAAGAAATGTCCTTCCTCCGAAATTATCTTCATGACCGTAAACACGGTCCAGCTCGGTCGCGTGGCCCAACGATTCATGGATTTGAAGAGCCAGGATGGAATCCCTCAAAATCAAATCCCGCTTACCTTCGGGACAGGGACGGGATTTTAAAAGAAGAAGCGCTTCGTCGCGGACGCGGAAACTTTCCTCTTTGAGTTTCAGGTCCGAAATAACTTCATAACCGCCGCTCCGGTAATCATGCGACGGATGGGGGTAACTTCGCTTTTGAAGTTCATGCCCGTTAATGGCCTTGCAGGACAGGCCCCCTCCGGCCAGGCATTTCAGGGATTCAATCAAACTCCCTTGCGTGGACCCGAAAATTTGAAATTTTTTCATAAATTCCATGCGCGAGTCGGTGAGAATAACGCCTTTCGCGCTGCGCATTCTTTTTTCGCATTCCAATAAATAGGCGATTTGTTCCGCGGAATCCACCTGCCAGGGATCAATCCGGACCGGCGTTCTCCAGGAAGTTTGAATGGCGGCCTCATGGCTGAGCTCCACAGGAAAAGCGCGGACTTTCGCGGACGCGGAAGCCGTTTCCAAACCTCGGGAAACGGCGCTTTCCAAACCACGCGCTGAAAGGTCCGATGAACAGCCAAAGCCCCAACCGCCGTTTTTCAGAACGCGGACTCCCATCCCGATGCTTTCTTTTTCTTCCAGCACGGAAGCATGCCCGTTTTTAGCGGAAACGATTCGCCGCTTGATATGGACAAAACGGGCGTCGCCGTAGTTGGCTTTTTTGAAATGAAGCAGGTCTAAAACAAAGAGGATTTTTTGGCGGCTCATAGGGGCTGGCGGGTGGCCTGCCCCGATTCGGCCGGGCCGCCATCCGCGGCTTGATCAGATCGGGGCTGGCGAGCGGCCTGGCATGTGGGGCAGGGACAAAGAGACCGTAAATAGTCAAAAGCGTAAATTCCCGTGCCGTGGCCGTCTGACCACCGGAATTGAACCCCATAGCGGCCCACCGGACTGGCACTCAAAAGACGAATATCCTCCGGCACGTTGGCGGAATTAAGAATGCTTACTCCGGTTCTTTCATCCACGCAGGAGGCGCACTGGCAGGCACCGCGAAGATCGCGGAAATAATAAAGGCTTTTGTGGCCGTCCTTCCAGAAAACAGCCAGACGGCTTTCATCTTCTTTTTTAAATTCAATCGGGGTGGTGGCATTCAGCCCAAAAGAGGTCATTGCCCCAGAACTTCAACCGGCAGGATGGATCTCGTAGTCCTCGCCCTCCACCACTTTGTCCGCGACGCTTTGAACAATATAGGGGGCGAATTTGTCCGCGGATTCCTTGCGTAAACGCAAATGAAGGCCCGTGAATTTACCGCCATTTTTCCGGCGCAGTTCTTCCAGGGGTTCGGAAAGGGATTTGGCCGCTATATAAAGAAAATTGGTTTCACCGGCAGGGTCACCGTCCAGCCTGACTTCCACCACAGGCGCGTATCCGCGGAAAGTGAGAAACACGGTGGGCTCCGAAACGATTTTTAAAATCACCGCTTCGGTGGTGACGGAAATGGGTTTTTTTCTGGCCTCATCCATGGGACGTATTATAAAAGCTTTCCTAAAAACATGCCAGCAGAAATTTCGAAGAAGACTGCGAGCCGACCGGGCGGCGGGTGGCCGCCAGCTCAGGCCGCCCGGTCTTGCAACTCCTCGGCGCGGGTTTCGTTATAGAGTTTCTCGATAAAATCAGCAAAAGCGCCGCCTATTTCCCAGTAACCGTCCTTGGCCGTCAGCCCTATCAAATTGAACTTGTCGGGATAATCGGCAATTTTGCGGAGCAAGCCTATCACCTTGACTTTATCAACACGGCCCTGAAGCTCCTTGTCGTTAAATTTGAATTTCCGCCCTTTGAAATTGATTTCCAAATCCCGCCTTTCGCCCACCGAGCTGATAATGATGGGCAGCTTGTTCATTGTCTTTACCATTTCGTCAATGGCAGAAACGGAAACCAGCGGGTCACGCACTGTTCGCACCCGGATGCCGTGCCGGGCCGCGCTACGAATCAAAGAATCCAGGACGGTGCTATTTTCGCGGCGGACAAGAATCACCTGATCCTCGACCTCAAGCGAACCCGTAAAGGCTTCGGCTAATTCCTCAGGGTCTCCAGAATTTTCAACATCCAAAACGCCCGGGAAAAGAACCAGAGAAGCGCCCCCATCGGGCGAATTTCCATCCTGGATATTGAAGCGTTCAAAAATTGCCTGGTCGAGCTTTCCTTTATTATAGGCTTGAAACGCTTTTGCCACACCTTGCCGCGGAGCATCCAAAAGCCCTAATTCTTTCATGGCCCACCGCAAAACCTTCTCATCTTTGATAAAAAGCACGCCCTCCGTGATTCCTCCCTGATCATGTGGTAGCGCCACCTTGAGCATGAACTCTGCCGCCCGCGATTCCGATCCAAGCGAAGCCGCCTGTTGCCATTTGGAAAGGCTAAGCGGCTGCGTTAAGCGGGCAATCTTTCCGCGGATTGTATTAATGTAACGAATCACTTCCAAAGCGCCTTCTAATGTGTTTTTCCCGACCCGCGTGTTTTGAGGCAAGAGAGCTGCATAAATCGCGTTTTGATTTAAAAACACAGGGATAACAATCGTATTGGGCTGGTCACTAAAAAGAAGTTTAAACGTGGGAATGTCATTGCTCCCGTCCCCAATCATAAAAATAAGCGTTTTTTTCCCGGCATCGAGTTTGGGAAAAACCCGCTCCCTAACGATTTTTTCAACGACTTCGGCTTTGGTGATCCGGGTCAAATCCACAAACCCATCGTAATCGGACGCCGTGCCAAAAGCCGTACGCAAATCCGGATACGTGGCGCGAAAAAAGGCCTGTGTATCAACGGCTATTTTTTGATAAAAGGAAGGCGTGTAAACATGCGGCGCTGATTGAACAATACGTAAAGTTTGCTTGGGGCCCACGTCGTAAATAAAAACATCCCCGAGATTATTTTCGTGTTTCTCGATAAAAGCGTCGGGTAAAACATCAAAACGGTAAACGGCCGGCCTTTTCCCCTCCGCGCCTTGTCCGCCCCATGCCTTATGCCGCTCAATTTCAGCAAGCCTTTCCAAGGCGTCGCGGCGGGCTTCTTCAATTTCCTCGTCTGTGGTCTTCCCAAACAATTCGGCGAGCCGGCCGGACCTTGTTTTAAGCTGGTCATAAAAACGTTCGGTGAGAAACTTGGCAAACGTCACGCCCACGTCAGGACTCCAGTCTTCAACCAGTGGCTTAACTTCCCGCCCGCCATCCGGCTTGAAATGGATTTCTTTAGATCCTCCGTCGGTGGTCACAAAATACCGACTCCGCTGGTCAGCGTCCGCGAGTGAGTCAATCAGCGGCCGTTGGGATTTATCCAGAACGTTCGCAAGAGGATCTCCCGAATTAATTATCAGAACGTTGTTCGGCGTACGCATGAAGGTCTGAAGCCCCTCAAGCAAGCCACCGTAAAGCGGCACTAAATCATCCTCGGTCAGCGTGCCGCTGTTATCGGAAATAAGAATGATTTGATCAACGGTTTCGGTCTCCCCAAAATGAGTTTGAATATCAAGGGGGTCGTTGATCAAAACAAAGGGATTTCGTTGTTCAGAAACGGGCTCCTGTCCCAGACTGGATCCTGATTCCGAAGGCACGGCAGGAATTTTACCCAGCCCTTGAAGAATGCCGATTAAATCCTGTCCGGTGTGTTTGGAGATGTCATCAAAAAGATGGTCTGAAGCCATGCCCGCCAGGGCCAGCGAATACTTCATTTGCCCCCGGTCGGTTCCGGCCAATCGGCGGACCATTTCTTCGGCAACATAGCGGTCTCTTGCCCCCAAGCCGTTCTTCCCCAACAGTTCCTCCAAAACCCGCAGAGGCTCGGGATGTTGAAACACGATGTTATAAATTTGCAAACCTTCGAATAATTCCCGGCCGGTTTTTGCATCATTCAAATCCGGCGTCTCAGTGCCCGTGAGTCCGCCAAGGCTTTGGGCGGCTGGCTCCCGAACTCCGGTGCGATTCCGGATATCCCGCAGGGTTTCGCGGGTGAAGGTGACTTCGTCCATTTTCTTGCCCTGAAGAATTTTTGAGGCGATCTCCCGGCGCAGGGCATTTTCCGTTTCCCTAAAATCCTCATCCGGGACATGCTTGTAAATCACGTCAAACATGAGCATTTCAAGTTCGACCAAAATTTCAATATATCTTTGCCGGGCCCGGTTGTTGGCAGGGCGGTCTCTTGCAAAAAGCACGGTGCGGCCGTCAAGCCGGCCCAAGCGCTCCAGTACCTTGCGGATTCTTTCCCTGGCCCTGCTGTATCCCGGCCCCTCGAAACGCGCGGGGAAAAACCGCTCGCGCATAGTTTCAAGTTCACGGCTTGCGTTCCTGATTCGTGCTCCCTTGAGAAGCATTTCAACCGGCCTGCGGATTTTATCGCGCACATGCATGGCCTTGAGGGCCGTGTATTTGGAAATGCGGATATTTTCATCAATATAATTTTCAATGTGGAACCGCGCCCATTGGACAGTGCGTTCAAACTTTTTAACGTCGCCAAACATCATGGCCACGCGCGCGGCCCGGATTTCATCTATCACAATCCTCCTCGACGGCTTGACGCCCCTCAGGGCCCAGCGCATCACATGGGCCAGATTGACGCGAATCGTGCGGCGCGCGACATCCGCCGCGTGCTCCAGCGCGGGCAAATCCTTCATCTCTCGCCGGCGAAGGGCCTTGAGGCGGTCCAGCGTGTCATCCAGATAACCGAGCATTTCATAGGCCGCGACATTCGCGTCCGCGTAACTGGCAAGGGTGTGATTATAAGAACGCAAAAGATCAAAAATATGTTTGTATCTTGCCGTCACCTGCTCGGCGCCCACCTGCAGGATATCGGCTCCGGCATTTTCGTCAAAATTGGCCTGTATTTCCTCTTTTTTCTCCGCTTCCTGAACCGCGCTCAGGAGAAAGGCCTCGATTTCACCCAAAAGCGCCACGGCCAGCTGTTCCTCATAAATTTTTCCGCTGGTGAAGACATGAACCATATCGTCAACTCCAATCCCGTCAAACGGCCTGGTAAATTGAATGCCTTCCCTTTTGAGCCGCTCCACCGCAAAGGCCTTGAATCCTTCCGCTCCCCAGTAAGGCCGGATTAATCTGTCAATTGTTTCCTTATAATGAATGGCGCGCTGCTTGTAGCCAACCCGTTTGTATTCGATGGCGCCCCCTTCCAGCAGGGTTTGAATCGTGTCGCGGATATCCTTTCCGCCGCCCCGGACTTCGCCCACGGCCGCGGTGAGAAATTCAGGACGCCGGGTTCCTTCTTCCTCGGCGCCCGTGAAAAATTCGGGGCTTAACAGATAATTGCCGATATCGTCCCCGGCTTCTGCTCGCTCAGAGACATACCGAGTCACCTCCTCGCGACCCGCCTCTCTCGCTCTTAGCCACATAAGCTCGCGGCGGAAAGCCCGCATGTGATAACGTAGAACCCTCAAGCGTTCAAAAAAAAGCCCGTAATAATCGCTGCCCGGCCGGACATCCGTTTTTTCCATGATTTCGTCAAACCTAAGGGCGCGCATTTCCATCAGCACCAAACGGCTTAAAAGATCCCGGGCCTCGCGGTTCAGGCGCTCGATTCTCCCGTGTTTTTTTTCATCCCCGATGTATTCGCTGATACGCTTCAATATTTCCTCATATCGCTCCGTATACTTTTTGATTTTCCACTCCAGGATTTCGGAATCATTCAAGCGCTCAATGCCAAGCATGGCGCGCGCTGAAAGATGATTGAAATTTTCCGCCTTGAATCGGGTTCTGATCCGGCCAAAATCCCCGTGAAACTTTTCGCGCATCCGGCGGATGCGGGTTGTCTCTCGGCCGGCCTGCTGATAATATTTTCTGTTTTCATAATAACCCTCAGCCACGGCCTGCAAATCCGAAAGCAGCGCATCCATCACCTTTTCCGGCCGGGAAGGACTGCTCCTCGCGAATCTCTCGCTTCTCCGCGCCTCGGCCTGACGGTCAAAACGGTTGAGATGAATCCATCCTTTTGAAAAATCCAAAAGCGCGGTTTCCGCCGGGCCTGTTTCAGATTTGCCGGCTAATTTTTTCTCAAAAAGCCTGGCTATTTTTTCGATTACTTTTTGAATGGCGGGCGTGAGTTGAATATTTTGATCGCGGAGCGAGGTTTCGAGAATATCGGTCACGGAAAGACGGGCCAGAAGGGCGGCTCGCAGTTTTTCCGCCTGCGGAGCGTCCTTGAGCTTGAGATTTTCAAGATATTCGTAAAATTTACCGAGCAGAATGATCCTGCCGTCGTTATCCGCCCAGGCAAGATGTTCAAGCCCTGTGTCCTCGCCGATATAATTTTTGTAAATCTCATCTTTGGCAACGAGGTTGACAATCCGGCCGGCTTGCAGTTTCTCCTTCAAATGGCTGATGACTTTGAGGTTAAAATTCCCGCGCAAGGCCTCACGTAATACAACCGCGGCCTGCGGGGGAAGGCCTGCGGGAACTCTTCGCGACAAATTGCGGATGCTTTCCGCGGCCTTTATGAGCGCGAATTCCCCGGCAAAAGCCGCCTCATCCATCGCGTGAATTTTAATCGCTGCTTTTAAAACCTCTTCCCTGCTTGTGCCCAGGCTGCCCGCCAGGGCCTGCCGGCCCGAGGCACCGTCCGCGCCTTGTTCAAGCTGGCCCAGGCTTGCGGCGTTGGCGATAAGCTGTTTGGCTGCCGTGCTTGCAATTTGAGCCGCAAGCAGGGCGGCAAGCGCCTCTTTTGCCGCCGGAGCATCAAGCGCTGGATTCTTCTCGTGAGCGAATTCGCTATAGCGCGAATCAAAGACAAGCGACCATTCTTCGGGAATAAGCAAAAAAGTGCCTTTATCCACGGTGATAATCTGGGGAGAGTCAATCCCCACGGCGTAACGCACATTGCGAGGTTGGACAGGAAAAAACTTCCGCAGGGCTTCAAGCAAATCCCTTCTGTCTGTATCGCGAAGAGTCTTTTCAATCAGCAACAAAGCCTGCCCTACCCAATCCGTGCTGACGGGTTCCAGAAGAACAACTTCTTCTCCCGTATCTTTTGGCGAAACAATCCCGTTAAAATCATCTCCCGGATTTAGAGTTTCCGCATATTCCACGCGAACGGCGTGGCCAATGCTTTGCCGTAGATTTTCTTCTCCGATCTTTTCCGGGCTGAAATGGTCATGATACTTGGTCCGTATCAGATAAGAAAGTTCCGTTGCCATCGCCTCATCCGGCTCGTAGGAGCCCTTGTCAAAAGAGGCATAATCCTCCAGCAACTCCTTTTCCAAATCAAAAGCACCGCGCAGGCGGGCAAGGAAGGCGTACCATTTAAAGGCCTTGTGGGGATACCAGGGAGTTTCTGAAGATGGTTTCTTTTCAGCTTTTTCCGGAAACACCTTTTCCTCCAATTTGCTGAAAATATCCTTGTAGTATTCCACATGCCTGGAGACAACCTGTTCCCAGGCAATGCCTTCACGCTCCAGGGCCTCACGCTTCAGGAATTCATCCAAAGAGCCGGCAGGGTAATAAGGAAAGAAAGGTGTCCAGCCGCCCTCGCCCTCAGCCTTTTTTTCATCCTCCTGGGCAAAAATGGGCCGGGTGAGAAAATCGGGAAAGAGATCGATGATGTAAATGTGTATGGGATGAACTTTATTGCCGTATTCACCCTTTTCCGTGACGTGGATTTGTTGAAGTCCCCGTCTGTCTTTAGGTCCCAATTCGACCTTGAGTCCGTAGCCTTCAAGGCGCTTTTTCAAAATCGGCGTTAACCGGCTTTTCAGCCCAATGTGATCGCCGATGATGATGGGAGCGTAAAGCTTCACGTCAACATCGCGCACATGGTTCCAATCAATAGCGCCCTGTCCCTTGGCATCCAAAGAACGGCGCATGCTAAGAGCCGTGCTTCCGTGTACCTGCATCGGAAGCCTGTCTACGACGCCTTGAAGTTGGGGGAAAGCTCCCTTGGAGTATTTAGTTAACACATCATTCCATGCCTGATAAATCACAGAAATGATGGGGACGTCCTCCCTGCCGCCAAACCGCCCTTGGGGCAAAATCCACATATCTTCCCTAGCCAGATTTTGATGTCTCAGAATCACGGGCTTTACCGCAAGCCCCGCAGCCGTATTCCAGGAATGCCCGCCGTTAAAAAGACCCTGCAGCTCAGGAACCAGCCTTGTGTTTTGACTTGAAAAAAGATTCATCCAAAAATCAGAAGACCGCGCATCCTCCTGCGGCTCATATTGAGGCTCTAAAACAACTCCTTCAATCACATCCTGCTTCAAAAGTTCGGTCAAATACGCGCGGAGACTTTCCTTCTCACCGGCGGACAAGGCCCTGCCGTCCTTATTGACAAAAAAGGCGTCCTTGGCGCCGTTAGCAGCTGTATCAATGTCTACTTTTTCGATATTGATGCCAAATCTCCGGGCCAGCACTTTGCTCACCACATGAACCAGTCCCACGCGATCCGTGGCCCGAAGCTCAAAAACGCTTGCCGGCCGGCCCGAAATCTCCGAGTCTTTGTCCTCGAAAACAATCTCGGGCTCAAGATCCAAAAGGCCTTTGACCTTTTTTTCAAAATGATAGGGCTTGCCCTTTTCCCGGAATAATGCGCCCATTGACTTTCTTCCTGAAATCACATCATCCAAATCTTTTCCGATTTGAATTCTCAGGGCGTTACGATCCGCGGCCTCATTCTCCACCAGCCCGTAGAAAGAATTGAACCCGAAGCCCTCCCGGGCCGTATCGATTTCCGATCCCTGGATATCAACCCCGTTGGCCGCCAGAACGCCCGCGATATCCGCCAGCAAACCCGGCCTGTCGTGCGTCGTCCCAATGAGGATATGGAAATAAGGTTCCCGCTGACGGAAAAATCGGGGATAATCTTGAGTGATGGCAACCTGATGCCCGTGTTCTTTTAAAATTCTTAGATGAACGTAGAGAAAAAGCTGTTTAAGAATCGTAGCGGGTTGCAAACGCCGCAAGTAAGGAACGGATTGAAGCCGGGCATATTCCTCGAAATGGGCGGTAAAATGCCCGGCATCAAGCCGCTTGAGAATTTCTCCTTTTATATCCGCTATATCCGCCGGTTTCAGAGGCCCCGCGGGGATAGATTCCAAATAAGCGTCGAGATATTTTTCTGACTTGCCTAACAGAACATTGAGCTTTTCCCTTAAAGTTTCTTTGAACGCAAGGGCTTCTTCCTCCTTTCTTTTCTCAACTTGTGCCACCGTGCCGGGATAGTCGTCTCCGGCATAGGTCATGAGCCCCATCACTGAATCATATAATTGGTCCAGATATTCCAGCTTAGCCCTTGGCAGGATGTGCATGGCATCCGCAGAGCCGGGCGCCATCATTCCCGGCGGTTCGGGTGCCGGACTTTGTTCCGCTTCCCGAGCCGCAATCCTGCTCTGCTCCGCAAGCGAAAGGGGGGGGACGAGGGACAACATGTCCGCTAAAGAGATGAGATACAGGGCTCTAAGGCGCGATGCCTCCATGCCCGGAACTTTATGAAGTGAAAGAATTTTTTCGGAAAGCTCCGCGGGATAAGCCGCGACCCGGCGCGCCTCAGCGTTGAGCAGCGCATGATTACGAACCTCCCAGTGAACCCATTCCACCCGCTCTTTATCGTCCTTTCCCGCCAAGCCCAATTGGCCCAGCCAGGAATTAACCCTGTCAGCGCCCGACCTGGCGTGAAGTTGATAAGGCGGGCCGGAAAGGGCTTTTCCGGTGTCATGAAAAAGCAAGGCAAGTCTAAGTCTCAAGATTTCTTCGGGATTATGGCGAAAGTCTCTATACACTTTACGGGCTTTTTCAAGCGCGGGCTCGGCAGAATCCGCCAATCCCTCCAGCCGGTTGAGAGCAATCATGGTGTGCATGTCCACCGTAAACCTGTACAGGCCGCGGTCTGCAAATACGGCTCCTGCTTTAGAAAATTCCACGGGCAGATAAAGCCCTAAAAGTCCCAATCGATGCATTTGCCAAACAACAGAGGCAATGTTATTGGGACTGCGCAAAATATTGCCAAAAGAACGGTTCAGGGCCGGCAGCAAGATGGGTTGTCTTCTCAAGCGCCGCCATCGCGACTGCATAATTTGCCTCTCGTTGGCAATGCCGTCTTCCAAGACTTTGCGGTTGATAATCACAGCTTTTTCAAGGCCGGAACTCAATGGAAGGGCTCGCGCCGCGGCATGCTCAAAGGCCTGAAAAATAGCCTGCGGTTGTTTGCTAAAAAATTCTGCCGGATTCACGTTTTCTTTAACGTCAATGTGCCCGATTTCCTCGTTAACAAATCCCTTTTCTAAGGAAAAACGCAATCCCTTTCTCTCTCTAACGATAAAAATTTCATCCAGAGGTTCTCTGATTCGATACTCGGGCGGAGAAACACGCTTATAAAGATCCAGAATAAGCCGGGTTGCCGCATGAAAGGTCATTTCCGCCTGACGATTATGATAACGATAAAAGTCATGGACTCGAGCCTCCAAAGACTTTTTGGTCACAGGAGGCAAAGCTTGCTCGCGCGACCATTCTTCGATAAAGAGCTGTAAATGGACCGCGGTTAAACGGGAAAGTTGATCTCCCTGCCCGGGCAGCACTTTTCCCGCCACGCGCAAAACAAGATTCTGAAACCGATAAGCCTCAAGAAGGCTTTCTTCTTCCCCGGGGAGCAATAGTTTTTCTTTTTCAAAATATCCCAGCAGGGTTCGCAATTCTTCCTCGGACGCGATATGGGAATCGGCGCTAATAGGCAGGGCTTCGCCAAACACAGCTCTGGCAGTTTTCTTTAAAGCATGAAATTCTTCCATCCCGCCCGTTCCGGTTTGAAGGTTGATTTCCTTTTCTTGGATGCTGACAAATCCGCCGTTGCTCCGATAACGCTCGTTCCATTCGTCGATGACAGCAGACAGTTCCCGAGAAACACCCTCATCTCCCAGCGAAGCTCCCTGGGTCTGTGAAACTGCCCCGTGCGACGAACCTTTACTGCCCGCCTGCTGAGGAGGGTAGGCCGGCAGTCGCAGAACAAACGGCACGTCCATGAGCGCCTCATTGAGGATATCCTTGTCTCTTGCCGGAAGTTCGCCCTGTCTCAGCAGAGGAATCATTTCGTCGAAGCCCGCCACTGCCAACATGGGTTCAAAGCCGGCATAGACCATGAACAGCGGCGCCTTGGAGGCAAGGGAATCCTGCCAGACGCCTTCCTCCATTTCGCTAAAGGCAGGCGCATAAATTCTCTCCAGACCCTTCGGCCCATAAGCCCTGTAAATCATTCTTAAGACGAGCTTCAAGGCCTCAATCCCATTGCCCGTTCCCCTCTGTTCAAGAATCGCAAGGCGGAAATTCTCAGCCCGCTTAAATTCGGGATGAATAGAGTAAGTGCCATAACCGATGACCTCTTTGCCCTTGTAAATGATGTACTGATGGTCGAGGGGATCCCTCATCATCTCCACATCCACAAGGGTAAACACGCCTTCTTCGAGCGAATAGACTCTCGACACGTTCAAAGCCTTAGTCAAATCAGCAAACGGTCCTCTCTCGTCACCGATCACGCGGCCGTGCGTCTTGAGGAACAACTGAAGCTGCCGTACCGCAACCTCGGCCAGCTCACCGGGCCAATATTCCGGCTCGCCGGGCTGAAATGCCGAGGTTACAAACCTCAACACTTCGTCCGCGGCCTGTTCAGGCTGTCCCAGGCCAACCGCCAGGGCCTGCCGGTCCGAGGCGCCGTCCGCGCCTTGCTCAAGCTGGCCCAGGCTGGCCGCTTGCGCCCAATGAATCATGCGGCGGTTAAAATCCTGGAGAACGGCGTTGAATTCACCGGGGTTGTTCCGCGCAATGGCGTAATAGGCGGCGTTGACAAAGGCGGAGAAATATTTTTTAGGAAGCAGCTTTTCATTTTCTTCCAAAAGCTTTCTTGCGATTGCCACATACCGGAACTGGGCATCCGCCAAATCCTTGAACATCGGGCCCAGCGTGGTCTGCTCCAAAGCAAGAACCTGCAAATGCCGGAGGCGCGCCAATTCAAATAAAAGGGGAATGACTGTCTCCCGGTTTTCCTGGCTGTCAACATCAACGCCCGGGATGGCCAAAAACTCCGCCAGCTCGTCAGGCACATATTCTTCGAGGAAACGGTTGCCCGCAATGTGGTCGACAATCAAGGCCGCGCCCGGATTTCCTCTGCGGGCCGTGCGAGTTTTCAGCTGTACCTCGACTCTTTCCGACATGCTGCGGTGGCTGCCCAGCACAAAAAGGCCGGCCACGGACACTAGCTCGCCGTTGATTTCTATCATCACTTTGTCATAGAGCGCGGGATCCAGTTTGATTTCCTGCCCCCGGCTGGCGAGTTGCGCGGCAACGGTAATGCTCGAAGCATCACCCATCCGGTTCCAGTCCCGGGCATTGGCTTCCTCATCCTGACCGTCAATGACCCGCAAATGATCGGGGTTTTTGAGAAATCCGAGCTGCCGGATTTTCTCCGCGATACCCTCGGCCCCGAAAGGCGTTCGGGCATTGATTAACACAGGCCGGCCGGTTAAAAGATAAATTTGCTTGGCAGTCGTTGCGATAAATTCAAATTTCTTTTCCTCGGTCATAAAATATCGCAGCTCAAGATCAATCCTGCGGTTGGGATGGACGGGCTCCATGGTTTTCACATCCATGTTATAAAGTTGTTTCAAGCGGTCCGCGTCGCCGTTGCCCAGAGCCCCCATCACCGTGCTAAAAAAACGTATGCGGGAATAAAACTCATAAGCCGTCATCACCAGCTCAATACTGCTTTCTTTCTGAATGGCTAAACCGTGTTTGATTTCAAGGAAGGTGTGCAATCCCCGGCTCAGGCGTTCGTCCTCGTTGATCTCGCCGGTGTACTCATCGATCAGGACGATTTTCCCCTTAGAGACGCCATCGGGTTCCCGTTTGACGAGGTATTGCTTTTTCTCCTGAAAAACCAGCTGGGCTTCAAGCGCCGCGTGAAGTAAATCCAAAAAATCCAGGCGGTCGATAAATTCCAGGGCCCCTTGAACGGCGGAAAGCTTGGTTCTCAAGGCCCGAAGAACAGCCTCTCTCCGGTTTTTCAGAATTCTCACCTTCCGGCTGGTCATTTCATAACGGATATTTCCCGCTTTCTGCTGACCGATGACTTCATCCGCGTATTCATAAACAAGCCGGTAAACGATATCCGGAAGCTCGCCAAGCTCGTAGAGCTCTTTAAAAAATGCCAGCGGTCCATTCAAATTGTCCAAAAGCGGCGTGTCGCCTTCTTCAACAATCACGTCTTCAGGCTCTTCCGTCGCATGGATTCTATGATTACGCACAGAAACCCAGTCATTCATCCAAAGAAAAATCATCTGGTCATAAGGACCGTACACAATATCGCATTCCCTGAACATTCTTTGAATGCCAAGAAGGCCGTTGGCCTGCGGGATGGATTTCAAGTGCGGAAAAACTTCTCCTTTCAGCGCAAATTCATAGGGTGTTTTCCCAATCATTGCGCCAACCCGCATGCCCAGCTGATGAAGAATCGCGCCTTCCACCTGGGCGTCGCGCGCTGAGAGCAGCTTGCTCCAGTCATGAACCTCGGTTTTTAATCCGCTTATCGCCTTGAGAAAAGCGGCCAGGCCCACGCTAAGCGTCTTGCCTTCGGAAGGCAGCATCCGCACGGTCACGCGATTGGCCAAAAGCAAAAGGGCCGCCTCCATTTGCTTTTCCTTGGGCTCGCCGCCGACATAAGAAAGAATCTGTGGATCTATGGGGCTATCTCCCAACAAAGCGCGCCGCGCGGCCTCGGAGTAAAGGGCCATCGCGTAGCTGACCCTGTCCAGATCCATGGGCTTGTTCTTCAAATCGGCTCTCAGCATCGACGTACGGTCCGCAAGCGCCGGTCCGGATTCCTCCCTGAGAATTGTTCCCCATTGTTCCTTTTTGGCCATCAAAATCTTGGGCAGCTCTTCTCTGACCTGATACCATCTCTCGTCTTTTGCGGGCGCGGACGGATTGATGCCCCAGGCTGTCAATTTCTTGCCAATGCCCCGAGCATAGCCTCGAGTCGGAGTTAGCCCCAAGGCTTTCGACGCTTTAGAGATATCACCCTCATGCACCCACAAGGCCCAAAAAATTTCCTCTTTTTCCGCGTCATCGTAAGTTCCGTTTAATTTTTCAATATCCGGAATCACGTCCCCAAGCTTGGCTTTAATAAAACCGGGCTTTTGAATTTTTCCTTCCTCCATCACTCCGTAGCTATTAAGTTTTTTGTAAACAGTCGCAGACGCGAATCCTATCTCTCGAATAGCCTGCCGGACATTCCCTTGGTGTTTTAGAACAGCTCTTAAAATTCTGGCGCTCTCCACCTCTTCAAGAGTCCGGACATGCAATGCCGGCTCTGCTCTATGCCCGGGCTCACGCCGGACAGCCGCAGGCTTGATTTTTTCATCCAGCAGGCGGCCCAGCTCTTGCTCAATCTGCGGCCGCTCACGCAACGCCTGAAGCTGGCGTTTCCACTCCTCCGGTTCTTCCGCAGAAATGTTGTCCGGGCCTAGGGGCTGCGGGCTTTCCTGTTGCAATTCATGAAGCAGCTTCTTTTCCTTCGCAATCTTGCCCCGCAGAAATTCAGCCAGCCCTTGTTGACTGATGCTTTTCGTTCCAAGGCTGCCCGCCAGGGCCGGCTCGGACAAGCCGCGGCTGGCGGTCTGTTCAGGCCGACCCAGGCTGGAGGCAATCGCTGACTCTAGATACTGGTTCAAGGGCCGGTATTTGCGGATATCAACTTGGATGCTGCTGATTTTATCAGGGTCTCCCCGATAATGATTTACGGGCAATAAAACCGCGTCGCCCAATAACTCAATCCATTTTCTATGAAACTTCTGGGATTCGGAATTAGGTTCAACGCTAACATGAAACTGCCCAAAACCTTCCTGTTGTAGACGCTGAAGCACTGCGTCTCTAAGCTTGCTTCCTATGTGCTGCCCTTTTCTTCTCTTGTCGCCCCTGACCAATAGGCCGGAAGCTCTAACTGTGGTCTGGTCGGGGGCTATGGAATAAGCCTGGTATCCGATCGGCGCGTTTCCCGCAAAAGCAATCAGTGTGCGCATATTGGGCCTGTCCCAATCTGCGTTATCAAGCTCCGTAGTCCACCCGCGGATGGTTAGCTTTGCATCCAACTGTTCTTGACGGGTCATGCGGTCATAATATCTGAAAGTAATATTGCTTGTTCCAAATATCGGGATAGCGCGAGCCAGCCAGGAGGTAACATCCGCCAAATAACGGACATTAACGGCTTCATGAACGCTGTGAAAATCCGTGACGCCCGGAGAAACATTAAACACATTCAGGCCTTTTTTGCTAAGCGTGTCTGCGTCCAGGCTCTTGATTTGCGTGGACACCGCATCGGCAAATCTGACCCTTTTGCTAAAGAGGGTTGCTTCCTGCTCTAGCCGCTGCTTTAAATCCGGAATAAGGGCGTGCAATTCATACCGAATCGAAAACTCGATTTCTGTGAGAGGCGGCTTCTCATCCAAAAGAATCGCGTATTGAATCTTTGCGAGGATATTCGGCGAAAGGTCAAGATTTTTCATGCCTTCGCCCGTAGTCTCCTCCTTCACCGTAAACACAAGCCATAAATCACCGTGGGGAATACTGTTTTCTTTTATAATTTCCAGAAGTTCAAGAATGGCTGCGATTCCGGCCCGATTGTCCAGGCCCGGGGCATTTAATTTCCCATCTGGCGAAATTTGGTAAGGCTCGGAAGGGGGTTTGGAATCCGTGTCCATATGCGCTGAAAAAAGAAGATTCATCAAGTTTTTGTCGGTCGCCGGAATTTTAGCAATCAGATTGCCCGTACTGTCCGGATGAATAGTCTTCACCCCCATGGCCCGAAGCTTTGCCTCAATCCATTTCCGTATTTTTTCCTCCTCACCGGAAACTCCCGGAATAGCAAGCGCTTCGAGTAATGTTTTGTTCAAACGCCCCTGATTCGCGTTCACGCTACGAAGTCTCGCAGATTGAAAAAACGCTTCTCCAGCCGTTCCCATGCTGGCAGCCTGAACATAGCGGACAGCTTCGAGATCCAAGGCGTGATCCGCAGCCAACAATTCCGGCCCGACCAGTTTTTCTCTAGATGCTGCAGGCAGTTCCCGGAGCGCTTTCTCAATCTGCGAGGATCCGGCAAGCCGTGTTTCGCCCATCATGGCTTTGAGATAAAGGTCTTGCCCCTGTTCCGCATAAGCCATGCGCGGCATGATGGAAACATGAGGGATCTCTCTTTCTTTTAAAAAATTTCTGATCCCGTCGGTGTGAAAGCCGCCCGTGACCACAACGGCCACTGTCTGGGCCTTCTCCCTCATCCCATCCATAGTCTTTTGAATAAAATGCTTCTCCCTTTCCAGAGCGAGTTCATAAAAATGGGCGGCGTCCGAAAAGAGCGCTTCCATTCCCGCCTCATGAGCCGCAGGAGAATTGTTTTCTTTTGACCGAATCAGCCGCGCCAGCCTTTGCTTCACGGCAGAGGGGCTTAAAGTCTCTTTGCCGGACAATATTTTTTCGTAGTCCTTCCGGGACAATTCAAGCGTCAGAAGCTTTCTCAAAAGCTCGCTGTCCAAAACGAGCCGTAGCAGCTCTTTCTCCTCCGAAGTCTTGGTAAGAACCCTGAAAAGTTTTTCCGAAAACGACTCCGCTTCTTCAAAAACTTTCTGAGAATCAATTTCGGATTCGAGAATCAAATATTCCGCGAAAAGAACAAAATGAGGGTATTTTTTGAAGTCAAGCCCTTTCGGAGAGGCCTGCTCCATTATTTTTTCGAAAAGGAACCGCGGATAGGCCGCGGCTTTCTTGCGCATACCGCCGGGAGCGAGACGCTTTAGTTTGCGGTATGATTTTTTGTCGATTTTGTCCCGAAGAAATTCAAGCAGGTTCTTTTTTTCCGCGGCTATCTTTGCGTCGTCAAGCCGGCCTTCAAGCTCCTGAAGCTTCAGAATGCGGAGCAGGGCGCCGTATTCCGCCTGATACCGGGGGTCTTTTAAATCCAGAGACACGTATTTAAGCCCATACTGCCGCAGAACGCGAATATAACCGAGAAGTCCGTCTGAGCCGGCGTTCCATTTCCGCCATTCCTTCACAAAACTTCTCAGCTCTTTGGAAAAAATCCGGCTTTCCGCGCGGCCGAGCTCCCCGCTCCATGCCTTTAAAAATTCTGCCGTCTTTTCCTTTTCGCCTATCACCTTGCGGAACAATTCAAAATCCCTGCGGTAAAGGTCCGTGTCTTCAATCCCGTAGGCTTCTACCTGTTCGGCCGCCTTTTCCCCCTGCCTGGCCAATAAAAACATTTCCGCGCCCGTGAATTCTCCCTGCCTCATCAAAAGGTCCGCGGCTTTTAAATTCAGCCGGTTGTTGTCAAAAAAATGAAAAACAGAGGGATCGAGCTTATCGTTGGCGCCTTCGAGAAAAAGACAGCGGACTTTATATTTTGCGTTGAGCAGGCTAATGATGTTTTGAATATTCTTTTGGGCCTGATAATTGCCGTGCGCGTTTTGAATATGCACCACGAAACTCGCTGCCGAAGGATTGTCAAAAGACTCCTGGATTTCGCCCCATTGGGCGGGGATTTGAATCTTGAGAGGGTCCATGCGAAATTCCGCTGGTTTGTTTAACCGAGCCGCCACCCGCGGCATGTCCGGGCTAGCCCAAACCGCGTTCTGACAGGAAAATGCCAGGAGCGTCAGTACGGCAATTAACTTTTTAAGGCGGTTCAGGATTTTCATGAAATATAGGTATACTTATTACAATATCTTTAATATGTATAAAATATACTCTGCAAGCTGTCGTATTTCAAAGGCTTTATGAATATACCGCGAATGCTCCGTATTTCGGCTTTATCAATGTTTATCAATTTTATTATTATATGGGCTCCTTGTTTCGCTTTTGTATCCCCGTCCCACCAAATAAATTGCGGACAGGCCGTCATTTTTTCGATAAAATGACGCGATTATGACTAGCCGTCAGATCGGGCACAAGGCAAAACACGATTACCGCAAAGCCAATTCGATTTATGATCTTTTTTTAAGCCTTCCGCTGAAAAAAGCAGCCGCTCTTCAGAAGAAAATGCTTTCCCATTGCAAAAAAAAGGCCTTTGTCTACGAAGATAAAAACGGGAAACCATGCCTCATCCCTCTGATGCTCCGGCCCCGGATTCTTACGCGCGCTCAACGCGACAAAATCTGGTCCATTTGCCAAACCATGAATCGCGCTTATGAAAAAGCGGCCCGGCTTTATCTGGAAGATCCTGAAGTCAGGAAAATCTTCCCTTTTGAGGAAAGAGAAAAAGAGTGGGTGATGGATACGCTGCGCGCGGTCAAGGGCCAGCCCAACCCTATTTTTTCCCGCTGGGACGCGAATACCAGTTTTGAGCAAAGCGGCGGCGAAAACGGCGTCAAGGGACGGCTTCGCTCCGCTTCGTTGCCACCTGCCCGGGGCACAGGCGCCTTATGCGCCAGTGCTACTCCGTCGGGACCAAGGAAAGTCCCGTACGGCGATAGCATAGAACCCCGGGCAGGTACTGCTCCAGCTCCCCCGGGCAAGCCCGAGCGGATGGCTCGGGCCTGCCGGACCGAGGCGCCACCCGCGCCCTGTTCAGGCTGGCCCGGGGCACCCTCCGCTGTGGACAATTTTCTTTTTTTTGAAAACAACGGGGTGGGTATCGGCGGGGTGTGGTATTGCCCCACCAGCGAGGAAATCATGCTGGATACTTTTATCCCCGAGCTTAAGAAAATCGATCCCTCCCTGCGCCTTGAAAAAAACCATGACGCGCGTGTTCTCCTTATGAAATTCCTCCGGCGCCACGCCACGGCCCTGGGCCGGAAAAATCCGCTTGTTGCGCTGACTATTGACCGTTACTGCTATGAAAATTTTATGGAATTTCCCATGCTCAAACGCTTTTTTGAAAAGCGGGGATTAAGAACCATTGTGGCGGACCCGCGGGAATTCGAGCTCCGGAGCACGGACGTGACCTATCAAGGAAAAAAAATCGACCTGATTTACCGCGACACCACGATTCAGGAATTTCTCGAGTATGAAAGAAAGGGTGCCAATCTCAAGGCGCTGCATCAGGCTTTCCGGAACAATCAGGTCATTTCCTCCATGGGAGGAGAATTCGACCATAAAAGCCTGTTTGAATTTTTCACCAATCCGGTGTTTGCCAAATATTTCACGGCCCGGGAGAAAATGCTTTTTACCAAGCACGTTCTTTGGACGCGCGTTATCCGGGAAGTCAACACCACGGGGCCGGACGGAAAATCCGTGGATCTGATTCCCTACATCCGCAAACACAAAAACTCTCTGGTTTTAAAACCCAACCGGCTTTTCGGCGGCGAGGGCGTTCTTATCGGGAAAGACACGACTCTTTCCGCCTGGGACAAAGGAATTCAAGAGGGCCTGGCCAAACCTGCGGACATGGTTATTCAGTCTTACGGAACCGTACAGGTCAAACGCTTTCCGGTTCTCAAAAAATCACCCCGCCCCAGCGAAGACGAATATTATGTGGTAAGCGGTTTTATTTCCACGCCTGACGGGCTGGGGATTTTGGGCAGGGTTTCCAAAAGAAAAGTCGTGAACGTGGCCCGGCAGGGCGGCATCTCGGCCCTGCTGGTGCGGAAATAACTGCAAACCTAAACTTTGGGCCTGCGAAGACTGGAGCCTCAAGCTCCAGCGAGCGTGCCGCAACTAAGGAGTTGCGGCTTCCAAAAATCTTTCCGCGTCAATCGCGGCTATGCATCCGGAGCCCGCGGCCGTGATGGCCTGGCGGTAAACGTGATCTTGAACGTCCCCGGCAGCAAACACCCCCGGAACGTTCGTCTTGGAACCATCCTTGGTGACGATATACCCCGCAGGATTCAGCTCCAGTTTTCCCTGAAACAATTCCGTGTTCGGCTTGTGGCCTATCGCCACAAAAAGCCCCTGGCAGGCGAATTCGCTTGTTGTTCCGGTTTTCAGATTTTTTAAACGCAGACCGCGCACGCTGTGATTTTTTCCATCGCCCAGGATTTCTTCCACGGCCGAATCCCAGATAAAAGCTATTTTAGGATTCTTTTTCGTCTTTTCCTGCATGATTTTGGAGGCGCGCAGCTGGTCGCGCCGGTGAATCACCGTGACCTTGGACGCGAATTTGGTCAGGAACATGGACTCTTCCAGGGCCGTGTCGCCGCCGCCCACCACCGCGATTTCCTTGCCTTTGAAAAAAAACCCGTCGCAGGTGGCGCAGGCCGATACCCCGTGGCCCATGAGGCGCTTTTCCGATTCAATGTTGAGAAGCCTGGCGCTTGCGCCCGTGGACACAATCAAGGCCTCGGCCCAATAATCCTCATTGCCCGCTTTAACGCGAAAGGGGCGTTTGGACAAATCCACTTCGGTCACATTTTCCGAGATGATTTTAGCGTTGAACCGCTCCGCCTGCTTTTTAACGCGCTCCATGAGTTCGGGGCCAAGAATCCCTTCGGGAAACCCCGGATAATTTTCAACTTCCGTGGTGATGGTGAGCTGCCCGCCGGGCTGAACCCCTTCAAAAACAAGCGGTGATAAATTCGCGCGGGCCGCGTAAATCGCGGCCGTGTATCCCGCGCATCCCGATCCGATAATAATGACTTTGTGTTGATTTTTATTCGCCATTTTTGAACTCCTGTTATGCGGGGGTATTATAGAAATTTTGCGGCGCTGACACAAGACATGAAATCAAGCCCACGAATCTTAAAATCCCCGTGGAAAAAGTTTGGCGGCCGCAAACAGTGTCAGTGAAATCAAAGCCAGCGCGCCCACCGGAATCAATGCCGCCGGTTGAATCTGAAAGGTAAGAAAAAAAGTCGAAACCATACCCAGAACCGGCACAACTTTGGGCACGGAAAATCCTTCCCGGTTTTTCCCGTCCCGCCACTGAATCACAATCAAAGACCCGTTGACCACCACAAACACGACCAGAAGAAGCGCGGCCGTTGACTGCGCGAGCAGGGCCAGGGTTCCGGTTAATGCGAACGCCAGGGCTGCAAGAAAAATCGCGGCTATGGCCCAGTCGGGCGTTCTCCGCGAAGGATGCACATGTCCGAAAATTTTCGGCGCCAACCCGTCTTTGGCCATGCCGTACAAAAGCCTCGAGCCGCCTATAAAATTGACCAGCGCCGTGTTGGAAACCGCGAACAAGGCGATAAGGGTAAAAAGACCTCTAGGAATCCAGGGCGCGCCTTTTTCAACCACGAGCATCAAAGGGGCTTGCGAGCGCACGAGATCTTCCATGGGCACGACCGAAACCACGGCAACCGCGGTTAAAACATAAATCGCGCCCGTCACGCCAAGCGACCATAAAATAGCTTTGGGCATAATCTCCGCGGGCGCATGCGCTTCTTCGCTGGCCTTAACCATGTCTTCGAAACCGATAAAGGCGTAAAAAGCCAGCAAACTGCCGTGAAAAACGGCCCCCCATTTGCCGAAACCCGACAGCCCGCCTGTGAGTTGACCGTTGAATTCAAAATAATTCACGCGGCCAAAATGCGCCAGGCCTATGAAAATAATAATCAAAAGCCCAAAAACCTCAACAGCTGTGCAAACCACGTTGGTGAGCGAGGCCTCTTCCATGCCCAAAAAACTTACCGCGGTCATAAGACTGAAAAAAAGCACGATCACCAGCCACAACGGTACGGATGGAAAAATCGCGCGCAGGTACCCGCCAAAGGCATGAGACACCGCGGCCATGGAAACAATGCCCGACATAAGAACCAGAAAGCCGATGACATGGGAAAGCGTGGGCCGGCCAAAGGCCTTGAGCGAATAATAGCTTTCGCTTCCGGCTCGCGGGAAACGGCTGCCGAGTTCGGCATAGGAAAGCCCGGTAAGACCGGCCACAAAAAACGAGAACACAAAGGAAAGCCAGCACGCGGGCCCCACAATCCCGGCGATTTTCCCCACCAAGGCGTAGATGCCCGCGCCAAGAATATCCCCGACTCCGAAAGCCACTAAGGAAAAAAATCCCAGCGTTCTTCTCAAGCCCGGCGCTTCGTTCGATGTCACTGAAATCTCCCTTACTCACCGCATCGTTTGCATTTCCGCCAAAGAGCGGGTAGTCTTTTTTCTAGGCAGGGAGGAGGAGGGTTCGATGCGAAAAGCTTTCCNCTTCCTGATTTGTTTATGTGCGCT
>ASOC01000014.1 GCA_000405945.1 Candidatus Omnitrophus fodinae SCGC AAA011-A17 | reverse complement strand
AGAGTTTGAAGAGAGGGGCAGAGGAATGGAAGGGGAAAGCGGAAGGAGTGAAGGGCGGGGACACAAGCGGGATAAGAGAGGTGCTGATCGGGATGGCGGAGGCGAGGAAGAGGTGGGAGGAGTCGTTGCTGGGGCTTAAGAATGAGAGCGGGAGTGAGATGGTGGAGGCGCTGAAAAAAGAGGCGCGAGATGTGTTAGCCGCGTTGGATGCTGTGGGCGAAGGACTGAGCCAGGCGCTGGAGGCACGCGACGCGTATGAAAAAAATCTTCTTATTGAACGCAACGAACTGGCGGAAGAGATATTCCGATGCAAAAATGAGGTATTGCAGAGGACCTATTTATTGGCGGCCGCTTCCCCGGCGGATATTGTCAAATGGATACAGGATGTGAACGCGAAAATCGTTGATTTTACCGAAAGGCGCAAATCATTGGCCGGGGCTGTATCCATGCCGGAACTTGACAAGGTTATGGAGTCGCTTATGGTGGAAAAAAGCAAGTACTTGTCCATTCATAAGGAAAAGGCAACTCTTGAAAACTGGCAACAGTCAGCGGCTCAGTTGCTTGAAGAAATGAACAAGAGGATTGTGTCCGCGGATGAAATCCTCAAATCCGCGACAGTTGATCAGGCGGATATGATGGATTCATTTTTAGAATCTCTTGCGCCTGTGCTAGACGATTTTTCGCAAAGAGCGGCTAAATTGGCGGAAAACAGCCCGGCATCTATTCCTACATCCCAGCGAGAATTTACGGATAAATTGGCGGCGCTTAAGGCAAAGAAAGATCAGATAGCCAATCAGCGGGAAATTTTCCACCGGCAGATTTCGTCCAAGCGCGAAGAAGCAAAACAAATAGTGGCCGAGGCCAGCCGCGTGTATGGTGCGCTTGCCCCGGAACTTGATAAAGGACTTCAGCATATAAAGTCTTTTGATACGGCCAAATCCGTGAACCCGGCGGTTTTATCGGCGCAAGCGGCGGAAGGCGGTAAACTGTCCCTGCAATGGGAAAAAGACATGGAGAACCTAATGGACTCCAAAGACACTATCGTGACCGGCATACGTGACCAGCTGACGAAGCTTGCCGAAAACCTCAAAAAAAAATCTGCCGCGGCTTCGCAGTCCCTCGAGGAGTACAAAAAGCAAATGGGGGAATTGAAGGTGATATTAGTCCGGGAAAAGGAAGAAGCCAGGGCGCGGACGGTTTTCGACCAGTTCAACCGCGAGTATTTCAGGATTCAGGAATCGCGGGCTACCCTGAACATGAAAGACCCGGATGACATTGAAAAATATGTGAAAGGCCTGCGAAACATCGGGAAAAGTATGGCGGAGGCAATGCCAAAATTGACGAATCAGGAAAATTCCCCGGTTACGGCTGCTCTGCAGGGCCAGCTTTCCAGCCTGCTAAAAGAAATCCAGAATTCAGACAAAGAGCTGACCCTGGTGGCGACCTCACTCAGAGACGCGCGGAATAAACAACTAGAAGAACAGCGCCAGGCCAAACAACTTTATATCAAAGTCGAGGACAGGCTGGCGGAGATTGAATCGCTAGTGTCCACCCTTGACACTCGGAGCATCGGCGACCTCGAAAGATTCAACACCATTATCAGCAGTCAGCGGGTTATTTACGTGGAAGAAATGAAAAAACTGACCAATACCAGCAAGTCCGTGGTGGTATCCTTCCTTCTTGAAAAACTCCAGCAAATGTTGGACAAAATGACTGAGTACGAAAGCCGTGTAGCTAAAAGGCGGGAAGCCTTGCAGCAGTCCGCTTCCGGCGCCAGCGTCCAAAGCCCCGTCTCTCGCTGAGCTTTCTCCTATCTTCTTTGATTGACACAAGTTAGCAAGCATACTATAATCGCATCCTATTTTCTGTGAAGAATAGAAAGGGGAGGAGTACGTTTGTCCTTTTGTTACATTCAAAAGTCTCAACTGTTTTAATTTTCAATAGGTTAGGATAATTTTATATGACCGAAAACGAATCGGGAATTCTTAAAGACCGCCTCAAAAAAATGGAATCATGGCAAACGCAGGGGGTGGATCCTTACGGCGCGCGATTTCTTCCCAAAACAAACATTGCCGAGTTGGTGCAGAATTATGAGGAAGGCCGCAAGATAAAGATAGCGGGGCGTGTCATGGCCAAGCGTGTTCACGGCAAAAGCTCCTTTGCGGATTTGCGGGATGAAACGGGAAAAATACAGCTCTACACCAAACTGGATGATCTTGGTCAGGCGGGCTTTGACCAGTTTCTCAATCTGGATGTGGGCGATATCATCGGCGTGGAAGGCGGGCTTTTCAAGTCCCGTACCGGTGAACTGACCATCCGTATTGAAAAATTTGTCCTTTTGTCCAAAATCCTTCAGGTGCTTCCAGAAAAATGGCATGGTCTCAAGGATGTGGAAACGCGCTACCGGCGGCGTTACGTGGACTTGATCGTGAATGAGGACGTGCGCAAATGTTTCAGGCAGCGCAGCGAAATCATCCGCTCAATCCGTAATTTTCTTGATAACGGCGGGTTTATGGAAGTGGAAACACCCATGATGCAGCCCATCCCGGGCGGGGCAAGGGCCAAACCTTTCAAAACTTACCATGAAGCGCTCAATGCCGAACTTTATCTCCGGGTTGCTCCCGAGCTTTATCTGAAAAGGCTTTTGGTGGGCGGCTTTGAAAAGGTGTATGAAATCAACCGTAATTTCCGCAACGAAGGCCTTTCCGTGCGCCACAACCCGGAATTCACCATGCTCGAACTTTATCAGAGTTACGCGGATTTGCGGGACATGATGGACATCACCGAAGAGCTTATTTCCGGCCTTGTCAGTAAAATCCACGGCACGGAAGAAATTCCGTACGGTGAAAAAACGCTTAATTTTAAGAGGCCTTGGAAGCGGCTTTCTTTTTATGACGCGCTTAAAGAAAAAACCGGTGTGGACTGGAGAACAGCCGATATCCGGGGCGAAGCTAAGAAATTAAAGCTTCTTCTGGAAGAGCCCTGCGAAGAGGCCGATATTCTGGGCGCTCTTTTTGACACTTATCTTGAGCCGGAACTGACCAATCCCGCGTTTGTGGTCGATTATCCTCTGTTGATCTCACCTCTGGCCAAACAGAAAAAGGAGGACCCGGCCGTGGCCGACCGGTTTGAACTTTTTATCGCGCACATGGAATTGGCCAACGCTTTTTCCGAACTCAACAATCCGGTTGAGCAAAGAAAGCGTTTTAACGAGCAGAAAGAAATGATTGGCGAACATAAAACCATTGACGAAGATTTTCTGATGGCGCTTGAGTACGGCATGCCGCCCGCTGGCGGGCTGGGCATAGGCATTGACCGGCTGGTCATGCTGCTTACCAACCAGCATTCCATCCGCGATGTTGTTTTGTTCCCCCAGCTTCGGCCGGAGAAAGAGTCCTGATGGGATACGAGTCCTTCATTGCCTGGAAACACCTCACGAGGCGCAGGCGCTCGGGCTTTATTTCACTGATCACAGCTATTTCCATTCTCGGAGTGGGCGTCGGGGTCATGGCTCTGATTGTGGTGCTGGCCGTGATGAGCGGCTTTGACCGCGAACTCAAGGAAAAGATTGTCGGCATGAATCCGCACATTTACGTGGAAAAGGCCGGAGGGATTGATGATCCGGACGCCGTGGTTGATGCGATCCGCGCCATGAATCTTCCGGGAGTCCGCACCGTGGCCCGGGTGGTGCAGGGGCAGGCTATGATACGCTCGCAGGTGAACGCCATTGGCGTGGTCGTCAAGGGCGTGGACAGCGAAAATCATGAGCTGGAGGATTTAAAAAAGTACATCCACAGCGGGACTTTTGATTTTTCAAAGACCGTTTTGCCGAAAATGGATCCGTTGCCTGCGGTGGTGATAGGCAAGGAACTCGCGCAAATACTGAGAGTAAGTCCCGGCGACGTGGTTTATTTGATATCGCCTTTTCTGGAAAAGGCCACGCCCGGGACTCCGGGCACTGTGCCGCGTAAAGCCGAGTCCATGCCTTTTGTCGTGCGCGGCGTGTTTTCCATGGGCATGAATGATTTTGACACCCAACTCGCCCTGATTGAGGTAAATGACGCTAAACGCCTTTACCATCTGGACGCCAAAGTGAGCGGCATTAGCATCCGCTTAAGCGACGTGGACCTCGCGGACAAGGTTAAACACGAAATCCAGAGCCGTCTTGGCATGTCTTTTTTTGCCAGAAGCTGGATGGATTTGAACTATAACTTTTTTTCCGCTCTCAAAATTGAAAAAGCAGTGATGGCCATTTTGCTTTTTTTGATTGTGCTGGTCGCAACGTTTAATATTGTTTCGACTTTGATCATGGTGGTGATGGAAAAGACCAGGGATATCGGCATTTTAAAAGCGCTAGGCGCCACGGGCTGGAATATCCGGAAGATTTTTCTTCTGGAAGGAGTGACCGTGGGGTTTCTCGGCGTTATTCTGGGCGGCATCTCCGGCGTTTTGATTGCGGCCAGGATTAATCCTATCGCGGATTTTGTGGAGAAAACCACGGGGCTTTCGGTGTTTCCCAGTGATATTTATTATTTTTCCAAAATTCCGACGGAAATAAAACCGGCCGATGTGGCCATGATTATCGGTTGTGCCCTTATAGCGTCGATTTTTGCGGGGCTTTATCCCGCGGGCAAAGCCGCTGGGCTTGATCCTGTTGAAGCCCTGAGGTATGAGTGAAATGGAAGAATCCCTTCTGGTTGCCGAGAATGTGAGGCGTGTTTTTCGTGAGCCGGGCGCAGGGTTGGAGGTTTTAAAAGGCGTTGACCTTACGATAAACCGGGCAGAAATCGTCTTTATTCTCGGAAGGTCGGGCGCCGGCAAGTCCACGCTGCTTCACATTTTAGCCAGTCTCGACCGTCCTACGGAGGGGCGGGTGATTTTCCGCGGCCGCGATTTGGGGACTTTCAGCGAAAAGGAATTGGCGAAATACCGCAATCAAAGGCTGGGATTTATTTTTCAATTTTATTATTTGCTGCCGGAATTAAATTTGCTTGAAAACGTGATGCTGCCGGCGCGCATGGCGGGAAAAAAGGACGCTAAAAAAAGCGCTCGGGGACTTCTTGAGAAAGTGGGCCTCGCGAATCGCGCCGGGCATTTCCCCAGCCAGCTTTCGGGCGGGGAGCAGCAGCGCGCGGCCATAGCCAGAGCCCTGGTGAATGAGCCGGATATTGTTTTTTGCGATGAGCCGACCGGAAATCTGGATGAGGAAACAGCGGATCAGGTTTGGAAGCTTCTTCTTGACCTTAACCGCAGGGAAGGGCAAACCTTGTGCGTGGTCACGCATGACGAAAATCTGGTTGAGACCGGGGCGCGTGTCCATTATTTGCACGAGGGCCGTTTAACTTTACGGGCCTTTAACAAAGTTTAGGGGACAGTCGCAATTCCTTAATTTTTGCGCAGTCTCCGCAGTGAAACGGAGGAGAAATCATGGAGTTGCAGGTTTATGTGGATGGAAAATGGTATCCCAAATCCGAGGCCAAGGTTTCTGTTTTTGATCACGGACTTTTATACGGCGACGGCGTGTTCGAGGGAATCCGCGCTTATAACAACCTGATTTTTAAATTGAAAGAGCATTTGGACCGTCTTTATGAAACCGCGCACACGATTATGCTTGAAATTCCAATGTCCAAGGAGGAAATGACTAAGGCCGTGGTCGAAACGCTTCAAACTAACGGGCTCTCTAATGCTTATATCCGTTTGGTGGTCACGCGCGGCACGGGTGACCTCGGGCTGGACCCGAGAAAATGCAAACGCGCCACTGTCATTATCATCACGGACAAAATCGTCCTTTATCCTGACGAATTGTACAAAAACGGTCTTGAAATCATCACCGTGCCCACTGTGAGGAATTTGCCCGAAGCGCTCAATCCGCAGCTCAAGACCCTGAATTATCTCAACAATATCATGGCTAAAATAGAGGCCACGAACGCGGGCTATCAAGAAGCCATTATGCTCAATTTTCAGGGCTATGTGGCTGAGTGCACAGGCGACAACATTTTTTTGGTTAAAAAGGGGGAACTTGCCACGCCTCCGGCCTATCTCGGCGCTTTGAAAGGGATTACGCGTAATGCTATAATAGAAATCGCGTCTGCACAAAAATTGTCTTTTAAAGAACGAATTTTAACGCGTCATGACCTATTTAACGCGGAGGAGGTTTTTTTGACCGGAACGGCCGCGGAAATCATTCCGGCGGTAAAAATCGACGGCCGCGTGATCGCGAGCGGCAAGCCCGGCCAGACCACGCTCCGGTTAATGAAGGCGTTTCATCAGCTCACAAAAAGCGACGGCGTGCGGTACAAAGCGTAAGGCGGGAGGAGGAGCTGTCTGTGCTGTGTAATGTTTGCGGGAAAAACGAATCCACCATTCATCTCACTGAGATTGTGAACAGCCAAATGGTGGAGCTTCATTTGTGCGAAGCTTGCGCGCAGGAAAAGGGAAGCGAGCTGAAACCGCAGCTTTCGCTGAATGACCTTCTCTCGGACATTTCTGATGTGAGCGGCATTCTCGGCCCGCAAAAAAAAGAGGTTATGGAATGTCCGTCCTGCCACTTGACCTATGAGGAGTTCGGAAAATCAGGCCGGCTTGGATGCCCGAACTGTTACGAAGCTTTTATCAAGCCCCTTTACCTTTTGATTAAAAGGATTCAAAAAGACACGCAGCATATCGGCAAAAGACCGGCCAAGGCTCCGAAAGAGCCCGGCCCCCGGGTCAATATGCGAGACCTCCGGGATCGGTTGAGAAAGAGCATTCAAATGGAAGCGTTTGAAGAGGCGGCGCAGTTGCGTGATCAAATCACGCAGCTTGAAAAGAAGATGAAAAAAGGCGGGGAAGGCAATGTCTGAAATGGATGCGCTTATGAAGTCAACCTGCGAATGGCTCCGCGGCAAGGGAGATTCAAGCGATATTGTTATGAGCAGCCGCATGCGTCTGGCCCGGAATATTCAGGGGTATCCTTTCACCCACCGGCTGGCCAAGGATGAGGCCGAGGATTTGATTGAAATGACGGAATCAGCGGTGAAACACAGCAGCCATTTGAAAGACAGTTGGTTTCTCCGGCATAAGAATCTTTCTTCGCTGGACAAACAATTCTTGTTGGAGCGTCATTTGATCAGTTATGACCTCGCCTCATGCAAAACGGACATGGCCGTGTGCGTTTCCAAAAATGAGGCCGCAGCCATCATGGTTCTTGAAGAGGACCATTTGCGGATCCAGGTTTTGCAGTCCGGATTCAGCCTTCGGGAGGCCTGGGAAATCATCAACCGGATTGATTCGGACATGGAGCAGGAGGTGCCTTACTCTTTTCATCAAGTGCTGGGCTATTTGACCGCCTGCCCGACCAACGTGGGCACGGGGCTGCGGGCGTCGTGCATGATGCATCTGCCTGCTTTGGTGATGACCAAACAGGTGAATAAAATTTTACAGGCTTTGGCCAAACTCAATCTCGCGTCAAGAGGCATGTACGGCGAAGGGACCCAGCCCAGCGGAAATTTTTTTCAGTTTTCCAATCAAATCACGCTGGGGCAAAAGGAAGAAGAAATCATCGATTCCCTGGAAAAAGTGATCAAGCAAATCGTTGACCATGAGAGGGAAGCGCGGCAGGCGCTCATAAGCAAAAAAAGGGAAAAACTCGAGGACCATGTTTGGCGCGGCCTGGGGGTTCTCAAAAGCGCGCGGTATATTTCCAGTAAAGAAACCACGGCGCATCTTTCCATGGTACGTCTGGGGGTGGACCTCGGGATTATCAAGGGGCTTGATTTCCAGAAAATGAATGAACTTTTTATTTTTATCCAGCCGTCGCATTTACAGCGCAAGTGCAATCGGATCCTGTCATCGGCGGAACGTGATTCCGAACGGGCCTCCCTGTTAAGGCGGGAGCTCAAGAGCGTGGAACTTATTTAATTTAAAACATTTTAATCGCGGAGGGCATCATTCATGTTTGACAGGTTTACGGAGAGAGCCAGAAAAGTCATCATTCTCGCCAAAGAAGAGGCCAAGCGTTTTAATCACGATTATATCGGAACGGAGCACATCCTTCTCGGATTGATCAAGGAAGGGGAGTCCGTGGCCGCGGCTGTCCTGCAGAATCTGGGACTTTCACTCGACACCATACGCCTTGAAGTCGAGAAACTGGTTCAGTTCGGACCAAGCACCATTGTCTCCGGAGATATTCCGTTCACGCCCAAGGCCAAGAAAGTGATTGAGCTGGCTATGGATGAGGCACGTCGTCTCGGCCACAACTATATCGGTACCGAGCACCTTTTGCTGGGTCTTATCAAAGAAGGTGAGGGCGTGGCCAGTCATGTGCTGATGAATTTGGGCCTTAATCTAAATAAGGTGCGGTCCGAAGTTATCAAACTTTTGGGGTCTTCAACGCCCCAGGTGGCAGTTGCTCCGGGAGGAGGCAAGCAGCGCGCCAAAACGCCGGCGCTGGACGCTTTCGGCCGTGATTTGTCGCAGCTCGCCCGCGAGGGAAAACTCGATCCGGTGATTGGCCGGGAAGATGAAATTGAACGCGTGGTTCAGATCCTCGCGCGCCGCACCAAAAACAATCCCGTGCTGCTGGGAGAGGCCGGTGTCGGTAAAACCGCCATCGTGGAAGGTCTGGCGCAGAGAATCGTGAACGGCAATGTGCCCGAAGTGCTGATGGACAAGCGGCTCATCGTGCTGGATTTGGCGCTTATGGTGGCGGGCACCAAATACCGCGGCCAATTCGAGGAACGCATCAAGGCCGTGATGGACGAAATCCGCCGCTCTGAGAACGTGATGATTTTTATCGATGAATTGCACACGCTGGTGGGCGCTGGCGGGGCCGAGGGAGCTATCGACGCCTCGAATATTCTAAAACCGTCGCTATCGCGCGGTGAACTCCAATGCATCGGCGCCACCACGCTGGATGAATACAGAAAATACATTGAAAAAGACGCGGCCCTGGCCAGGCGGTTTCAGACCATCAATGTGGATCCGCCCAATGTGGAGCAGACCATTGAAATTCTCAAAGGCCTGCGCGACAGATACGAGGCGCATCACAGGGTGAAAATTCTAGATCAATCGCTGGAAGCAGCGGCCAAACTTTCTGACCGCTACATCAGCGGCCGGTTTCTTCCAGACAAGGCCATTGATTTGATTGACGAGGCAGGATCTCGCGCGAGGCTTTCCGTCACGACACTGCCCAAGGATTTGAAAAAGTTAGAAAATGAAATCGAGCAATTCCGCATGGAAAAAGAATCGGCCATCAAGTCCCAGGATTTTGAAAAAGCCGCCAAATTGAGGGATGACGAGCGGAAAGCCAAGGAAGAGCTGGCCAAAGTCAAAAAAAGCTGGAAGGAATCCAAAATGGAGTTTGAGGTGCAGGTCACCCCCGAGGACATAGCCCTGATTGTCTCCAAAATGACGGGCATTCCCCTTCTGCGTATCGAAGAAAAGGAATCGCAGCGGCTGCTCAAAATGGAGGATGAAATTCACAAAAGCTTGATAGGACAGGAAGAGGCCATTCACGCCATTGCCAACGCGGTGCGCCGCTCAAGGAGCGGGCTTCGGAATCCGCGACGCCCTATCGGCTCATTCATCTTTCTCGGACCTACCGGCGTTGGCAAAACGCTGCTGGCGCGGGCTCTGGCTGAATTCATGTTCGGAGATGAGGGCGCCCTGGTGCAGATTGACATGAGCGAGTACGGAGAGAAATTCAATGTCTCCCGTTTGGTGGGAGCGCCTCCGGGATACGTGGGGTATGAAGAGGGCGGCCAGCTTACCGAAAAAATCCGCCGCCGTCCCTATTCGGTGGTGCTTCTCGATGAAATTGAGAAAGCGCATCCCGATGTTTTTAACATTCTTTTGCAGGTGATGGAGGATGGGTGTCTTACGGACTCATTCGGAAGGCGCGTGGATTTCAGAAACTCCATTCTGATCATGACCTCCAATGTGGGAGCGGATTTGATTCGTAAACAGGGCGACCTGGGATTCAAACCCCGGAGCGACGAATTAACCTACCAGACTCTTAAGACCAAGCTTCTGGACGAGGTGAAGCGTTTCTTCCGTCCTGAATTTTTGAACCGCGTTGACGACACGATTGTTTTCCATCAATTAACTAAGGACGATCTCGCCCGTATCGTGAATCTTGAACTCGCAGAGCTTCAGACCCGTCTCAGAGAAAGAAAAATGGAGCTTGAGCTCACGGCGGAGGCCGTGACGTTTCTTATCGAAAAAGGGTTTGATCCGGTTTTCGGCGCCCGGCCGCTCAAACGGACAATTCAAAGGTATATCGAGAATGTTCTTTCCGAAGATATCCTGAGCGGAAAATTTGTAGAAGGCGACAAGATCAAGGCGGAGTTGCACGGGGAACTCCTTAAGTTCGAGAAAGCTTCTTAATGATGTGCGCAAATACCTGATTTCCGGATTTCTATTGATTGTGGGCGCGGTACTTTTATGCGCCATTTTATCGTCGCTCGGAAGATTCGTGAAAGTTTCCGACGTGAAAAATTTCGCCGAAGGGCGGCTGGGTGATCTCTTGAAGGCGAGGGTTCATGTCGGCGAAGTGAGGGTGGGGTTTCTCGACCAGATTTCCCTGAAAGGGCTGAAAATCAACCAGGAGGTTAAGAACAAGGTCTTTTACCTTCTGGACGTTGACAAAGTGGTGTTCAAGTACAATCTGGGCCGGTTTTGGCGGAGGGATTTTAAAAATCCCAATACCGTGCTGCTCGATTCTCCGCAGTTTACGCTTCAATCCGCCAGGTTTGTGTCGGCGCTTGAGCTGACCAGGGTTTTAAGGGAGGGCAGCCGGCTGACGGATGAATTGGAATTTAAGGAGGGCAAGGTCAATTTGCGCGCTCCCTGGTTTGACGCGCATTGCGATATCACGGATATTCAGGGGAAGCTGGCAAGGATTGAAGGCGGCGAGTGGCAGGTGGATCTTGAAGCCAGGGTCAAGGAATTGTTTGAGGGAAGCTTGGCTGTCAAAGGGACAGTTGATCTTGACCGTGAGAACATGGCCTTACAATTGTCGTTGAATCATTTACGGTCCACGCGGCCTGATTTTCCGGTAAAGGCCATTTCCGGGACTGCCATGATAACGGCCGACGAAATTCATATCCAGAAGATTTCGTTTGAATACAACCGGCTTCCCGTTGAAGTGAGCGGATGGGTAAAACATTTCAACGCTTCGCCGGAACTGGATATCCGGGTGGGTATCGGTAAAGATGTGCTGCGGTCTGTTTTTCATGTCAATGGCGGCCTTGACGGTTCCAATTTGTCAGGCAAGATACAGCTTCCCGGAAAAGAGGTTCCGGTGACCGGTAAATTGTCCGTGAACGGGACGGGTTTCACGCTTGAAAATATGCGCGTCGCGGATTTTTTCGGCAGCCAAGGGCAATTTGATTTTTTGAAAGGCACTTTTCATTTCTATCTGGAACGGGAAAAACAGCGGATTGATTTGGGGCTGAATCTCAAGGATTGGAATATCGGGTTTCTTACGCAGCTCGACCACATGCCTTTTTTTGGCGCGGACTTGGTCACCAGAGCGCATTTCAGGTTGCAGCCGGATCCGGAACTTTGGCGGCGGAATGAATGGGGTTTTAACGGTAAAATCAAGACGGATTATCTGGTTCTGGACCAGTCCCCTTTCCCGGATTTTGAAGGGGATTTTCATGCGGTGCCTTCCCGTGTGGATTTGCTGGATTTTCGCTGGGGGGAAGGCTACGGATTGTCGGGGACTTTGGGGCTTAAACAGCCTTTTTTGCTGGACGCAAAAGTGACGCTTAAGGGAATTCAGCTGGGCGCATTGAAGTCATTGTTTGCCCGTCCTTTGCCGGAAAATTTCAAAGGCCTGGCGGAGGGCGAGGTGAAGTTGAAGGGCGAAAACTGGAAGGCGGGAGTTGAGGGCGATATCACGGTCAAAGAGGGAAGTATCGGAAAAATTGATTATGACCGGGTGACCCTTCATTTTTACGGGCTGCCGCCTTACCTGAAGCTGAAGGATTCCCGTCTTGAAAAGGGACTTCGCACCTATTATTTGGACGGAGACGTTGATATTTCGAGCTCCAATATTTTTTATGACGTGCGGGTCGCGTCTTCCGAGAAAATATTGCTGTGGAGCGGAAAAGAGCTGACCGCGTCGGAAAAGGAAAACCAGGCGGCCAAAAGGAAAATCCCGGGTGCAGGGGGACAGGAAGAAGACACGGTGGCGGTAGGGCCGAGGTTCCATTTTTGAAAAATAACGGATAAAGGACGATGAAATTTTCAACGATTAAACGAACGCTTGGGTTTGTTCAATGGCTTGACCGCCTGGGCGAAAAATCCATTGAGTTTTTCCGTGAGGCGGGTGGAATTTCCATTCTTTTCGCGAGAACTCTTTACACCACCTTCACCACGCGCCTGCGGTGGAGTTCCTGCCTTGACCAAATGAACCGGATCGGAGTCACATCGCTCCCGCTGGTTTTTTTGACCGCGATTTTTTCAGGCATGGTGCTGGCGCTGCAATCCGCTTACCAACTGCGTTACTTGCAAGCGGTTCAGTTTACGGCGGATTTGGTGGCGCTTTCCATCACGCGTGAACTCGGTCCTGTGCTCACCGCCATGGTGGTGGCCGGCCGCGTGGGAGCCGGAATCACGGCCGAGCTGGGTTCCATGAAAGTGACGGAACAGATTGACGCTTTGATCTCGCTTGCCACTGACCCGGTGCGGTATCTGGTGGTCCCGAGATTCATAGCCTCATTTTTCATGCTTTTCATCCTGGCGATTTATGCGGACTTTATCGGTATCTTGGGCGGATACATGGTCGGAGTGTTCAAGCTGGATATCTCTTCAACGACCTATCTCAAAAGAACTTTTGATGCCCTGGTCATGAAAGATATTTATACCGGACTGATCAAGGCTTTTGTTTTCGGAATCATCATCGCCGTTGTGGGATGCTATCACGGATTCAAGACAGAAGGAGGCGCGGAAGGCGTCGGCCGTGCCACCACTTTGTCAGTGGTGACGGCGCTCATTTTGATTATTTCCTTTGACTGTCTTTTCACGGCGTTGTTCTATTTCATGTTTTAAAAGCGGCAAATATGATCAAAATAACAGATCTTCATAAAACCTTTGGGGCGCATCAGGTGCTTCGCGGGGTTGATTTGACGATTAATGTGGGGGAAACCACGGTCATTATCGGCCGGTCCGGCTGCGGGAAGAGCATTCTGCTCAAGCATATCATCGGCCTGATGAAGCCGGACAAGGGCAGTATCATCATCGATAATGTGGATGTCTTGTCGCTGAACCGCAAAGAATTGAATGAATTCCGTCTCAGGATAAGCATGGTTTTTCAGGGGGCGGCGCTTTTTGATTCCATGACCGTGAAAGAGAATGTGGGTTTTCTGCTTTATGAGCATTCCAAAATGCCTCATCCGGAGATACACCGCCGGGTGACGGAAAAATTGCGTATGGTGGGACTGCACGGCGTTGATGAATTGATTCCTGCCGAGCTGTCCGGCGGCATGAAAAAAAGAGTTGGAATCGCCCGGGCCCTTTGCTCGGAACCCAAAATCATTCTTTATGATGAACCGACCACGGGGCTGGATCCGATCATGGCGGACGCCATTAATAATCTCATTATCCGGTTTCATGAACACCTGGGGGTGACTTCCATTGTGGTCACGCATGACATGACCAGCGCGTACAAAATAGCCGACCGTATTGCCATGCTTTATGAAGGAAGAATCATCGCCGAGGGAACTCCCGATGAAATCAAGAACACGTCAGATTCGATCGTGAAACAATTTATTACCGGCGAGGCCAAGGGCCCCATCACGGACCGCGACCGGGAAAATAAATTTCAAATAGAAGATAATAATAATCGGCATTCTAATTCATAAGCAATAAGTGAAGTAAAGGAGAGACAATTCATGCGCCGCTCGAGACTTGAAATTTTAGTGGGTTTTTTCGTGATACTTTCATTAGTGATCATGGCATTCATGGTTTTCTTTATCAGCGGTGTCTATGTTTTCAAAAAAGGATACCGGGTGGATGTCATTTTCAATCTAGTAAGCAATCTTGAAAAAGGTGCCTCCGTCAGGCTGACCGGTATCCCGGTGGGAACCGTCAAACAACTTGGACTTGAGTATGATAAGGTCACAGGCAGGCCCACGGTCCGCACGGAACTTTTTATTGACGAAAAAGCAAAAATTCACGCGGATTCCAAAATAAGGGTGGAGGGTATTTATGGCCTTATGACACCCTATCTGGAGATCCGGCCGGGCAATGACCCGAACGCGCTTCTTTTGAAAGACGGAGACACGGTCAAGGGTGTGGATCCTGTTCCCATGGAGGATTTTGTAGCCACTGGAAAAGACATCGTTCAAAACCTGCAGGGCATGGTTGCGCGGCTCAATGATTTTACAAAAGATACACAAGTAACTACGTCGCTTAGAGATACAATCATTAATCTAGATTCACTGACTAAGACCATGAATTCCATTCTAAACAACAAGCAGGGGGATGTTCAGAAAACCATAACCGATTTGGAAGCCGCCACGGAGCATTTGAAGAACATTCTCGAAAAAATTGACGCGGGCCAAGGAACCGCTGGAAAACTCCTGTCAGATGAAGCCTTGTATAAAGAGCTTCAGGATTTCGTGGCTGATTTAAAAAAGCATCCCTGGAAACTGCTCCGCAAGACGGACGACGGGGAGGAGAAAGGCAAACGAAGAAAAGTGCTGGGTGTTTTTTAAGGCATTATATCGCTGGTAAGCAGATGATAACGACTGATTATTACTCACTATTCATAAACCATTATAGAAAGGATGATTTCAATGATAACTTTTTTAAGGATCATTTTTCTAATAACGCTTACGATTTTTGGTTTCTTTTCCGGTCCCTTTCTGGTTGGGCCTTATACAAACAAGGCGTCTCTTTTGGGCGCTTTGGTCGGTTTTGTGATGGGGGCTTGCGTTCTGCTCCTCGATTTCTATTTCAAGAAAGTGACGGTTCGCAATGTGCTCGCCATTTTTCTCGGGCTGTTGATGGGGCTAGTGTTGAGCAAACTGCTGGTGTCCGTGGCGGCCTTCGCTTTTCTTTCCCAGGAAACGCTTAAAAAACTGGGTATTCTCTCATCCCTTGTTTTTGGCTACCTCGGCGCTGTGGCCATTTATCGCGGCCAGGATGAGTTCACGCTCATGATTCCCTTTGTGCAGTTGGACACGAAGGATGCGGGAGAACAAAAGGTTATTCTTGACACCAGTGTGATTATTGACGGCCGTATCGCTGATATTTGTGAAACCGCTTTTTTAACCGGGAAGCTGATTGTCCCGCGCTTTGTGCTTAAGGAACTTCAGCTTATCGCGGATTCTGCGGATGACTTGAAGAGAAACCGCGGACGGCGCGGTCTGGATGTTTTGAACCGCATTAAAAACAATCCTAATATTCAAGTCAAAATCCATGAAACCGATTTTCCTGAGCATCCGACCGTGGACGCCAAACTGGTCAAACTCGGGCAAACCATCGGGGGCAGGGTTTTCACCAACGACTACAACCTCAACAAAATAGCCGAACTTCAGGGTGTGCATGTTTTGAATATTAATGAACTGGCCAATGCGCTCAAGCCCATTGTCATGCCCGGTGAATTGATGGAAGTTAAAATCCTCAAAGAGGGCAAGGAGCCCGAGCAGGGCGTGGCGTATTTGGATGACGGCACCATGGTGGTGGTGGATTCGGGACGCAGAAAAATCGGTCAGACTATTCCCGTGACGATTACCAGCGTGCTGCAGACTTCGGCCGGCAGAATGATTTTCGCGAAAGTCGCGGATTAAATCGGTTTTCTTAAGGCCGAGCATGAAAGCCAGCGCCATTGTCCCTTCAGCCGGGAGCGGCCGCCGGATTCAGAAATCCCTGAAAGCGGTGCTTCCCAAGCCCTATCTTGAAATCGGCGGCATGCCGGTTCTTGCCAGGACTCTGAAGAATCTTGAGGATGTACCCGAAATCCTGGAAATTGTCGTGGCTTGCGACCTTCGGTACAGACCTATGATTCTAAAAATGGCCAGGCTGCACGGGATCACGAAACTCAAAGGCGTGGTGCAGGGCGGTAAAACCCGGACGGATTCCGTTTTCCGCGCGTTTTGCCGGACAAACCGGAATATCCCCTATGTTTTGGTGCATGACGGGGTAAGGCCTTTTTTGACTTCGCAAACGATAAGCCGTTTTCTACGGCGGGTGAAAAATAGCGGGCATGACGCGTGGGCGGTTGGGCGGCTCATGGTGCCCACCGTTAAAGAAGTAAAAAAAGGCATTATTGTCAGGACCGTTGACCGGACTTCGCTGTGGGAAATTGAAACTCCGCAGGTATTTAAAAGGGAAACGCTTACGAAGGCGTACCGTGAGTTTCACCGTGCGCCTTTCGTGGCGACCGATGACGCCTCGCTCGTGGAACATATGGGAAAGCCGGTTAAGGTTTTCGAGATTCGGGAAAACAATATGAAAATCACGACACCGGAAAATTTGCTTACGGCCCGGAAAATTTTGGAATCCGGGGAAACACGGACAGGCTGGGGCGAAGACTGCCACCGTCTGGAGCCGGGCCGACCGCTTTATCTGGCAGGCGTCAGGATTCCGTCACCCTGGGGTGCGAAAGGCCATTCGGACGGGGACGTGATTCTGCACGCGGTTGTTGACGCGTTGCTGGGTGCTGTGGGCGCCGGGGATATTGGCGAGCATTTTCCTGACACGGACAAAAGATTCAAAGGTGCTGATAGCCGAATTTTTATCAAGAAAGCTTTGTCTCTTGCGGGGCGGGCCGGATTCGGCATTTTAAACGTGGATACAACCGTTATTCTTCAGAAACCAAAACTTGGCGCGTTCAAAGGGAAGATGCGAGCTCGACTGGCCGTTCTTTTGGGGCTGCCAGGAGACGCGGTGGGCGTTAAGGCCAAAACGGCCGAGGGGTTGGGCGCCGAAGGCCGCGGCGAGGCTGTCACCGCGCATGCCGTGGTCACTTTAAAGAGGAGAAATTCATGATTCGCGTCCGTTTCGCTCCGTCACCCACGGGGTATCTTCACATCGGCAATGTGAGAACGGCCCTTTTCAATTATCTTTTCGCGAAACGGAACGGCGGCAAATTCATTCTCCGCGTGGAAGACACGGATTTGGAAAGGTCGCGTCTGGAGTACCGCCGGGCTCTGGTGGAAGATCTCCGCTGGATGGGCATTGAATGGGATGAAGGTCCCGAGAAGGGCGGCGAATACGCGCCCTATCTTCAGTCGGAGAGGCTGGATGTTTACCGGGATTATGTGCAGCGCCTGCTCGACCAGGGCAGGGCCTATTATTGCTTTGTCACGGAAGAAGAAGTGGAGGAGTCTAAACGGCTGGCAAAATTGGAGAGAAGACCGCCGCGCTTTGACAATCGCGGCCGCCTTTTTTCGCCCAAAGAGATCGAGGAAAGAAAAAGCCGGGGCATAAGGCCGACCGTGAGATTTAAGATTGAGAAGCCCCAGCTCAAAATGCATGACCTTATCCGCGGAGAAGTTTCTTTCAATCTCGACGACATGGTGGGTGATTTCGTGATTCAGCGCGCGGACGGGACGCCTACATTTCATCTGGCGGTGTGCGTGGATGACGGGCTGATGCGCGTGACGCATGTCATTCGCGGGGAAGATCATCTTTCCAACACGCCCAAACATATTTTACTTCTGCAGGCCATGGGCTTCACCCCGCCGCAATACGGGCATTTGTCGCTTATTCACGGCCCGGGAGGCGAGCCGCTTTCCAAACGTCTTGAGTCCGTATCGGTGCGTGAATTCCGGCGTCAGGGGTATTTGCCGCATGCCCTGGCTAATTATATCGCCCTTTTGGGATGGTCGCCCGGCGATAACCGCGAAATTTTCACGTGGGAGGAGCTCATCAAAACCTTTTCGATCGAACAAATCAATAAATCCGCCTCCACGTATGACCCGGCCAAACTGGACTGGGTGAACGGCCAGCATTTGCGCGCATTGTGTGATGCGGAATTCACGGACAGCGCTATGGATTTTTTAAAAACCCACGGCAATTTACCGGTCGATGAGACGAAATTACGCGCCGTTCTTCCGGTTTTCAAAGACAACGTAGCCAGATTCGGTGAATTGCCCGACCGCCTTGAAATTCTTAAAGAAGATTTTGAATATGAAAACAAAACCATGATGGCAGCGCCCGAATCGCAGGAGGTTTTCAAAGCCGGCTTGGAGGCGCTACCTTTGCTTCAAGCGAGCGGCGAAGCGCTTTATGAGGAATTTGTGAATGCGCTCAAAGCCCGGGTCAAAGTTAAAGGCAAACAGCTTTTCATGCCCATACGGCTCGCGCTTACCGGAAAGGAACACGGCCCGGAGCTTAAAAAAATATTCCCCATTTTCGGCATGGAGGAAGTGCGCAGGCGTCTTGAAAGGGCTTTGAAGAGCGTTTGATCATTGTTGCAACCCATGACACTGAAACTAGTTAACACATACAAGCGGGCCTTGCAGGAATTTCATAAAAAGCCCGGCGAAACGGTGAGTTTTTACACCTGCGGACCCACGGTGTATGACTACGCGCATATCGGCAATTTCCGGTCCTTTGTTTTTGAAGATTTATTGCGGCGCTTTCTTGAGTTCAAGGGCTATGAAGTCAGGCATGTCATGAATATCACGGATGTGGATGATAAAACCATTGCCGGCGCCAATAGGGAGAAAAAGCCGCTGAAGGAATTCACGGCAAAATACATTGAAGCGTGCCGCGCGGATTTGAAAACCCTCAATATTTTTGAACCAAACGGTGCAAATCCACGATACAAGCTCGTTCAGCCCAGGGCCACGGAAGAAATTCCGTCCATGATCGAGCTAATCCGCAAATTGGAGAAGTCGGGGCATGCGTACGCGAATGACGGCTCGGTTTATTACCGTGTGGCTTCCTTTGAGAAGTACGGAAGACTGTCGAACAAAAAGCTCGAGCAGAATATTCCGGGCGCGCGCGTGGATGTGGATGAATACGACAAGGAGCATGGCTCGGATTTTGTTCTTTGGAAAAGATACAAGGAAGACGAAGGTATCTTTTGGGATTCTCCCTGGGGAAAGGGGCGGCCCGGCTGGCATATCGAATGTTCGGCTATGAGCATGCAGCATCTCGGACAGCCGATAGATATTCACGCCGGAGGCGAGGACTTGATTTTCCCGCATCATGAAAATGAAATAGCCCAGTCCGAGGCGGCGACAGGCATGGAATTTGTGAAGCTTTGGCTGCACTGTAAATTTCTTCTGGTGAACGGCGAAAAAATGTCCAAGTCCAAGGGCAATTTTTACACCCTGCGCGATCTGCTTTTGCAGGGCCACGACCCCATGGCCATACGCTACGCGCTTTTGGCCGTTCATTACCGTACGCCGCTCAATTTCACCATGGACAGCCTGAAAGAAGCCGCGGAAGTTATTAAGAGATTGGATGAATGTTATTTTCAGTGCCTGACATATGCTTTTAACTCAGAAATGTTTAGGCAATATGAAAGTTCTTTGGAGGCCATGGATTTGAACCATTTTTTAAATGAATGGCTTGGAAAGGTTGAGAAATGGTTGGATGAAGACCTCAACGTTTCAGCAGCTTTGGTACCGCTCATGGAGATGGTTTCTGTTATAAACGTTATGTTTCCCGATTCCAAAAAAAATAATTTATCCAATATGGAAAAAGCCCTTATTTTTTTCAAAAGGGTCGATGAACTTTTCGGTTTTGATATCACAGGGGTGAATAGCATTCCCGCGGAGGCCCTCGACGTTTTGAACAATAGGCATGATGTCCGCTGTCATCCGGATTTCAAAAAGGACAAAACCGTTCAGCAGGAATCGGACCGTTTGCGCTGTGTCTTGCAGGATATGGGATGGATGGTCAAGGACGGTCGACCGGGAGAACCGTCGACGGTTAAGAAAAAACGCAGAACCTGGGATTTTAAAAAGTCATGAAAAAAAAAGGCGTTTTTATCACCTTTGAAGGCCCGGAAGGAAGCGGCAAAAGCACGCTGATCAAGGCCGCGGCCCGTTTTTTTAGAAACAAGGGGTTTTCGGTTTTGATTCTTCGGGAGCCGGGCGGCACGGCCATCAGTGAAGCCGTGCGGCAAATCCTTCTTGACCGTAATAATCTGAAAATGACTGTGGAAACCGAGCTATTCCTGTATCTGGCGGCGCGCGCCCAAATTGTGCGTGAAAAAATCCTGCCCGCTCTCGAGCAAGGTAAAGTGGTGATTTGCGACCGCTATCATGATTCCACCGTGGCTTACCAGGGTTACGCGGGAGGGATCCCCGGCAATCTTATTGACCAGCCCGGCAAATTGGCCAAGGCGGGCTTGGAGCCGGATTATACCTTTCTTCTGGATGTGGAAACTGAAAAGGGATTAAAAAGGGCGGGACGCACCGACCGCATGGAGAAAAAATCCCTGGCTTTTCACCGCCGCGTGCGCCGGGGGTTTCTCGCCTTGGCCAGAAAATATCCAGGGCGCATGCTTGTTTTACGGGATGAAAAAGACATCCGGGTTAAAGTCGCCAAACTAGAAGCGGCTCTCAGCCGTTTTTCCGTGAGGTTAATCAAATGCTTAAGCTGATAGGGCAGGAGACGGTTTTGGAGCCGCTCCGCGAATTGCTGAAATCTTCCAGGCTTCCCACCAGCTTTGTGATTGCCGGCCCTTCCGGTTCCGGGAAGAAAACCCTGGCCCAAGTTTTGGCCCGGGCCGTTCTTTGTGAAAACGGCCGCGTGAACGAGGATTGCTCCTGCAATCCCTGCCATAAAGTAGCGACAGGCATTCATCCCGAGGTGCGATGGATAGCAGCGGATGAGGAGCAGAATTCGATCAAAATCGAAGAAATTCACCAGCTTATCAATTGGTCTTCCTTCAAGGTGATGGAAGGCAGTCACAAGATTTTTATTCTCAACCGCGCGGAAAAGATGACGGAGGAAGCGGCTAACGCTCTTTTGAAGACGCTTGAAGAGCCGTCCGCGGACACTTTGATTTTTCTTTTGATAGAGAATCCGGCTAATTTGCGGCAAACCCTGCTTTCGCGTTGTTTCAAAATCAAGATGCGGCCGCTGGCCGTAAAAACCGTGCTGGAAATTCTCGTCAACGATTTTCACTGGGAGCCGGAGGAAGCAATGCTGGCCGCGAAATGCAGCCAGGGATGGCTGGGGCAGGCGCTCAAATTTAGGGACGAAAATTTTTCGGAGATGCGTAAAGTTTTTTTGGAGGAAATTTTCCCCCAGCCCATGGCGGGTTTTGAGCGCTGGGCGGGCAAGAAACGCCACGAAGTGGGCAAGTCCCTGCGTTTTCTCGCCATGCTGTTGAGGGACATTGCTGTTTACCGTGAGACGCAAAACCCGGAATTTCTTTACCAGAACCGCTTTGAAGAGGCTTTTGAAAAATGGAGCGCGCATTTCAGCACGCAAGCCATTCTCGAACTTTTGAACCTGATTGATGAAACCCAAAACGCGCTTCAGGATAATGTGAATCCTAAAATCGCGCTCGCCAGGCTTTCATCCGCGATGAGCCAATGCCATGAATAAAACCTATTATCTCACCACGCCGCTTTATTACGTGAATGACAAACCCCACATCGGGCATTCTTACACCAATATCCTTTGCGATACTTTCAGCCGTTTCAGGCGTTTCAAAGGCGAAGCGGTTTATTTTTTGACTGGAACCGATGAACATGGCGGAAAAATCGAAAAAATCGCCAAAGAAAAAGGACAAACCCCGGAAGCTTACGTGGAGACGATTGTGCCGCGCTTCAAGGATTTGTGGAAGCAGCTTGGAATCGAATACGATGATTTTATCCGCACCACGGAAGAAAGGCACAAGAGAGTGGTGGGAAAGGTTCTGATCCATTTACAGGCCAAGGGGGATATTTACAAGGGAAGTTACAAGGGCTGGTATTGCACGCCCTGCGAATCTTTTTGGACTGCGCTTCAACTCGCGGAAGGCAAATGTCCGGACTGCAAAAGAGCGGTTCAGAAAATTGAAGAGGACAATTTTTTCTTCAAACTCTCCAATTATCAACCGTGGCTGGTGAACCATATCAAGGCCAATCCGGATTTTGTCCATCCCGCGTCGCGAAAAAAGGAAATCCTGTCTTTTCTTGAAAATCCTCTGGAAGATCTTTGCATTTCACGGCCCAAGAACCGCTTGGGATGGGGCATCCCTTTTCCGGGTTCTTCGGATCATGTGGTGTATGTCTGGTTTGACGCGCTTATCAATTATATCAGCGCGGCCGGATATGGAGCGGATGACGGGAAATTCAGCCGGCTGTGGCCCGCGGACCTTCACGTGGTGGGAAAAGACATTTTGAGACAGCACGCGGTGTATTGGCCCATTATGCTGAAATCTCTCGACCTTGCCATCCCCCGCAAGGTGCTGGCGCATGGCTGGTGGACAATGGAGGGAGCCAAGGTCTCAAAATCTTTAGGCAATATCGTGGATCCGGTGGAGGTGATTGCCGAATACGGCGTGGACGCGTACCGGTATTTTCTCCTCCATGAAGTCACTCTCGGATTTGACGGCTCCTATTCCGAGGAGGCCCTTTTGGAGCGTTTCACCAATGATTTGGCGAATGATTTGGGTAATCTGGTGCACCGCGTTTTTGGCATGCTCGGCAAATACTTTGAAGAGAAAATTCCCAGTCCCGTTGAAAAAGACGGCATTCGTAATTCTTTAAGAAAGGAAAGCCTTTCGGTGTGGCCCAAAGTGGAAGCCGCCATGGAGGAATTTGACCCGCGTTCCGCTCTTGAAGCGATTTGGGCTTTTATACGCAATTCCAACAAATTCGTGGAAGACTCCAAACCCTGGGTATTGGCCAAGGACCCGGGCAAGAGGGGCGATTTGGCGGCTGTGATGTACACGCTTTTTGAGTCGCTGCGGCTGATTGCTGTTTTTCTTCATCCTTTTCTTCCGGAAACCAGCGTCAAGATTTTAAAAGAACTCAATTTACCGGAAATGGTTTCAAGCACGCAGGCCAGCGTTTGGGGGCTTCTTGAGCCTGGTGCCTCGGTGGGGAAAAGCGAGCCGCTTTTTCCGAAAGAGGAAGAAGATCCTGGCGCATGACTCTTACCGACACGCACGCCCATCTCCATTTCAAGGATTTTGAAGGGGACACGGACCAAACCCTGGCAAGAGCGCGGGAAAACGGCGTGCGCGTAGTTTTAAGCGTGGGCACGCAGCTTGAATGCTCCCGGCAGGCCGTTGCATTCGCGGAAAAACACGATAATGTTTACGCGGCCGTGGGTTGCCATCCGCACGATTCTAAAGATTTCAGGGAGGAAGATTACGAGGCGTTCAAGCAGCTAACCCGGCATCCCAAGGTGGTGGGCATCGGTGAGGTGGGGCTTGATTTTTTTCGCAATCTTTCGCCGCGGGATTGGCAGGAGAAGGTATTCAGGAAATTTATTCAGCTGCATAAAGAATCCGGCTTGCCTCTTATCCTGCATATCCGGGATGCTCACGCGGAAACATTTCGTATCCTGGAAGAGGAGGTTGGTTCGCGCGTTTGCGGCGTGCTTCATTGTTTTTCCGGAGATATGGCCGCGTTGGAAAAGGCGTCTGCCATGGGGCTTTGGATTTCCTTCGCGGGGAATATAACCTACAAAAAAAACACCTATCTCCAGGGAATCCTTCCGCATGTTCACAAAGATAAAATTCTGACCGAAACTGACAGTCCATTTCTACCTCCGGAAGGATTTAGAGGCAAAAGGAATGAACCGGCTTTTGTCCGGGCAACGGCCATGCACATGGCGGCTATTCTGGATATTTCACTGGATGATTTTGCCGCGCTCACTTCCCGCAACGCGCAGGAGCTTTTTGGCTGGCCGCTTGACGGAGAAAGGCCGGCGGCATGAAATTTTTGGAGCCTGCCCGATTTTTTCAGGCCGCCATCCGCGGCATGACCGGATCGGTCCAGGCCTTCCGCCAGGCCCGATTTGTTCGAGCCGCCAGTCGCGGATTGACCGGATTGGTCCAGGTCCGTGCCTTTCTCCGTGAGGAAAAAGGATACGCCTATCTTTTGGTCGCCCTCTTGGTATTTTACGGCCTCTTTTTTGCTTTTTCCGGACCTCAAGATACAACACCTTCTCCGGCCATGACCAAAATCCAAAAAGCCGAAAAGCATTTCGAGAAACAACAGTCGGAAAAAGAATTTCTCATGCAAGTTTTGACCGAAAACCCCAAGGCGGCGGTCACGCTTTTTCTTTTTGTGCTCGCATTTTTCGGGGCTTTGGCCGCAGGGTTTGTCCTGGATTTGATTGTCGTCACCCGGGCCCTGCGTAAAGTGCCGAGCATTGAATCGTTAAGACCCGTGGAGGCGGTGGACTGGGGACCACGCGATTTGGTCAAAGTCGCTATTCTTTTCATGCTTTCGGGGCTGCTTTTCAGTCTTATTCTGGGCGGATTGAGAAAGGTTTTATTTCACTCCTGGGACGATAATTTTCTCATCCTTTTTCACACCACGCTGACCGACCTTCTGCTTGTGGTCATGATTTTCTATTTTGTCATGCGCCGGCACCGCCAGCCGTTGGAGGCCCTGGGCCTTGGTATAAAGAAAATCGGCCAGAATCTTATGCTGGGCGCCGCGGGGTATTTGGCCACGTTGCCTGTTTTTATGTTCGTGCTTTTGATCCTTCTCGGAATAGCGGCGCTGTTTTCCTATGAGCCTCCGCCGCATCCCTTGGTTGAAGTGTTTGTCGAGGAAGACAAGCGCAACCCCTTTTTGATCAACTACTCCATTTTTCTAGCCTGCTTTTTCGGGCCTATTATCGAGGAGATTTTTTTCCGGGGGTTTTGCTACCCGGCGCTTAAAAAGGCGTGGGGCATGAAATTCGCCATGCTGGCCACAGCCGGCCTTTTCGCGTGGATTCATCAGTCGACATTTGCCTTTTGGCCGATTTTTATCTTAGGGATGATCCTAGTGTATCTTTACGAGAAACGCGGCAGTCTTATCCCCTCGATCACTCTTCACATCCTGCATAATTCCATTTTTATCGCTTATTTTTTTATGATGAAGCGGGTATTTTTGGACAAATTCCTTTGATGCAGCGCTTTTATTTTTTGGCGGTCTTTATTCCTATTTTTCTCGCGGCTGTGACCATTCATGAATATTCGCACGGTCTGGTCGCCTATTTTCTGGGTGATTCCACGGCACGCGAGCGGGGACGCCTCACGTTAAACCCTTTGCGGCATTTGGACCCTTTATGGACCGTTGCGCTTCCTGTGCTGCTTGTGGCAGCCGGCCTGCCGGCCATAGGTTTGGCCAAACCTGTGCCCGTGGATTTTAGCCGGCTCAGGCGTCCGAAAAGCGGCATGATTTGGGTGGCCCTGGCAGGTCCTCTCGCCAATATCCTGCTTGCTTTTTGCTTCAGCTATTTTTACCGCCGCACAGGATGGGAAATTCTGCTCTACGCGGTTTATTTTAATCTCGGTTTGGCGATTTTCAATCTTATCCCCGTGCCGCCCCTTGACGGCTCCCGTATTTTGACGGGACTTCTGCCCCTTAATTTGGCTTATGAATATGTTAAAATAGAAAAATTCGGTTTCCTTATCACCGTGGCGCTGGTATGGTTTGGCATTGTTTGGAGGCTTGTGGTTCCGGGCATTAATTTCTTTTGTAACTTGTGGCAAGTGCCGCTTCTCGGTTAGGAAAAGTGGAATTCAGAGGAAGAAGTATCATGCGTTTCAGAACACTGGCTTGGAAGGGAAATTATCTTGAGCTGATTGATCAAACCCTCTTACCCGGGAAAGCGGTTTATCTCAAATGTCGGAACGCGGAAGATGCGTGGAAAGCTATACGCACTATGAAAGTGCGGGGCGCACCAGCCATAGGCGTTGCAGCGGCTTTCGGGGTTTATTTGGGCGTGATGCGTTTGCGTACCGAGGATATTCGGAAATTCAGAAGTGAATTCGCGAAAACGGCAAAATACATGGCCAGCGCCAGGCCCACGGCCCGCAATCTTTTCAGCGCCGTGGAAGCTATGGAAGAAGTGGTCAAGTCCTTTAACGGCCGGTCAACGGAACTGCTGAAAAAAGCGCTTCTCAAAAAGGCCGTTGAATTTGCCAAGCAAGATGAGGAACTTTGCCGCGCCATAGGCCGGCACGGCGCCAAATTATTTAAATCCGGAGATTGCGTTTTAACCCACTGCAATGCCGGCGCTTTGGCCACGGCGGGTATGGGCACGGCCTTGTCCGTGATTTATTCAGCGCGGCGGGCCGGGAAAAAAATCGAAATGATAGCCTCGGAAACACGCCCTTTTCTACAGGGCGCGCGGCTTACGGCCTGGGAGCTCAAGGAAAACGGTGTTCCCGTGACCCTGATTTGCGATAGCATGGTGGGCTCAGTCATGCGAGCGGGCAGAATTAATCGCGTGATTGTGGGCGCAGACCGCATCGCGGCCAACGGCGACACGGCCAATAAAATCGGGACCTATCAGGTCGCTGAATTAGCGAGGATACACAAGATTCCTTTCTATGTTGCGGCGCCGAGCACGACTTTTGATTTTTCGCTGAAAACCGGGAAAGAGATACCGATTGAGGTCCGTGACGGAAAAGAGGTTTACCAGGCTTTTTCGCGGCCAACGGCGCCGAAGGGTGTGCGGATATTTAATCCCGCTTTTGACGTGACCCCGGCACATTTGATCACGGCCATTATCACGGAAAAAGGGGTTTCCCGTCCCCCTTATCAAAAGTCTCTTGCCCGATTCGGTCGAGCCGCGAGTGGCGGCCTGAAAAGATCGGGCCTGGCGAGCGGCCGGGCCCGGCTCCGGAGAGGTTGATGATTTCTGAAAGTCTTTTGATCGGGAAAATCCGGCGTTTTCTGCCCGCGGCTCAGGGAATAAGAAAAGGGATAGGGGATGACGCGGCTGTTTTGCCTTTGGATAAAAAGCATTATTTGCTTTTAACCGTGGACACGATTGTGGACGGCGTTGATTTCCGGCTGACTGAAACCAGCCCTGAACTTGTGGGGCGCAAGGCGCTGGCCATTAATTTGAGCGATATTGCAGCTATGGGCGGTGAACCTTGCCACGCGCTTGTAGCGCTGGGAATTCCGGCTGGCCTGTCTTACGCCTGGATTCGCCGTTTCTACAGCGGTATGAGGAAGCTCGGGAAAGAATTCAACACCGTTGTGGTAGGCGGGGATTTGTCGCGTTCAAAACAATTTTTTGCGTCTGTCACGGTCGCGGGAAAGGTGAAAAAGGATAAGCTTGTCCTGCGAGACGGCGCGAAAACCGGGGATAGCATCCTGGTCACCGGACGTTTGGGAGGCTCTCTCGCCGGAAGACACTTAACCTTTACTCCCCGCGTCCGTGAGGCGGCCTATCTCGTGAAGCATTTTAAAATTAACGCCATGATGGATTTGTCCGATGGTCTGATGCGTGATCTTGATGTTTTGATGAGAGAATCTAAAAAGGGCGCCCGTGTTTTCATGGACTCGATTCCTGTTTCACAGACTGCCTTGAGAGGTTCTGGACAGGGGAAGACAAATCCGCTCAAGTCAGCTCTTTGCGACGGCGAGGATTTTGAGCTATTGTTCACGGCCTCTCGCGCGGACGCAAAAAACATATTGGCTGGAAGAGATGGTTTGCTAGGAACGCCCGTGCGGTGTATCGGAAAAGCCACGGCCGGTCAGGGCATTATGTTCCAGAAAAATGAAAAGGATCGTGAAAAATTCAAATTGCCATGGAAGGGTTACGAACACTTTTAAAATCCGGTTCACGGCAGGAAACCATTGCTTTGGGCAGGAGACTTGGGCGTCTTCTCCGGCGGGGTGATGTGGTCGCGCTTTCGGGCAATCTCGGAAGCGGAAAAACAACGCTGGTCAAAGGCCTAGCGACAGGTCTTGGCGTTAAAAGCGAAGGCGAAGTTAAAAGTCCCACCTATGTCCTGATGCATATCTACCGGGGGCATTGCCCTGTTTATCATCTTGATCTTTTCCGGCTTGATTCGAACGCGGAGGTGGAGAATATCGGATGGGATGATTTGCTTTCCGGCGAAGGCGTTATCCTGATCGAATGGGCCGGCAAAATCAAAGGGTATCTCCCGAAAGATTACCTGGAAATTGAAATCAAATCGTCGGGGGAAACAAGCCGCGAATTGTCTCTCCGGCCTTATGGGTCCAGGTTTAAAAATTTATTGAAGGATTTGGCATGAAAACTAAAAAAACCGAAAGCACGGGTATTCATATCCTGGGGCTTGATACCTCAAGCCGCATGCTGACCGTGGCTTGCGCGGAGGCAAGCGGGCTGGTGAGCGAGGCCGATTTGTACGGCGAACTTCAGCATTCCGAGAAATTTTTCAATTTGATGGAAAGCGTACTTTCCAGCCTTTCCCTTGAGCTTAAGGATGTGGACGCCTTTGCCATCGGCCTGGGGCCGGGTTCTTTTACCGGTTTGCGTATCGGGTTTTCAGTGTTAAAAGGTCTGCTTGCCGCCCATGAGAGGCCTGTATACGGGATTTCCAGCCTTGATTTGATCGCGGACGGTATTTCTCTCGATTCCGGACGTTTGGCTGTTCTGATGAATGCCCGCAGAGAGAGGATTTACGCCGCTTTTTACCATTTTTCAGCAGGCCGTTGGGAGCGCGAAACTCCGGAAGACGAGGTCTTGAGTCCGGAAGAGCTTACGAGCCGTTCGAATGGCGAAATTTATTTCACGGGAGACGCTTTAAAAGAGTACGGCGACTTGATAAGAAAAAAGATGCCCAAAGCCGTTTTCTTTCAGGAAAATTTCTGGTATCCTCATGCGGATCGTTTAGTGAATCTAGTTCGGAGCCGATACACACAGATGAAGCCGCTGGATAGAGGGTCGTTCAAACCCGCTTATCTCCGGCTCTCGGAAGCGGAGGAAAAAAAGCTTGGAAACCTATACTCCCCCACCGCTCGCGGGTAAGTCAGCCCAGGCCGCTCGCCAGGGCCTGCAAGACCAAGCCGCCGACCGCGGCTCGACCAGGCTGGCCCAGCCATCCGTTTGGGTTGATGTGGATTTGGCCGCGCTTCGCGCCAA
>ASOC01000013.1 GCA_000405945.1 Candidatus Omnitrophus fodinae SCGC AAA011-A17 | reverse complement strand
CAAAAGGGACGGCTCCACTTCGTTCCGCCGCCACCTGCCCTTGCGCTTCGCGCAAGGACTGGTACTGCTCCGGTTCCCCCGGGCAAGCCCGGGGCACCCTCCGCTGTGGAAAGCAAGGCGGCTGATGAGGAGCCTAATTATATTTCCGTGGGCAGTAAAGTGATAAAGAATCCCAAAAAATTTCCACAGGAGAATCAGTCCCCGGTTGCGGAGGAACCCAATTTTATTGTTGAAGGGGGCAAAGTGATTCCCAATCCGAGAAAAAATGCCGCCAACGCCGCAGTTGTTTCCGGCAAGCCTCCAGCGCCGGGTTTGAATGCTAGCGGACCTGATTTTATCTCGGTGAATGGCCGGGTCATACCCAACCCGAATAAGAAAAAGGCGGCGTGACCATGAGAGTGCCAGCGGTATCGGCATTGCTAGCCGTTTCGACGGTTGCTTGTGTTCAGAATCTCGGCGCTCAACCAACCGGTAACATGCAGGTGATTTTGATTTTTGATGCTCAAACTGGGAAGAAGGTTCCTATGGAAAAAATAAAAAAGAGCGATGAGGAGTGGAAGAATCAATTGACGCCGGAGCAATATAAGGTGACGCGTAAGAAGGGAACGGAACGCGCGTTTACCGGCGACTATCATGTTCTTAAAGCGGCGGGAATATATCAATGTGTATGCTGCGGCACGGATTTATTCCGTTCAAATGAAAAATACGATTCTGGCACGGGCTGGCCCAGTTTTTGTAGGCCGGTTACGGAGGAAAATATTCATTCCGAAAAGGATCACAGTTTTTTCATGACCATGACCGAAGTCCAATGCGCCCGTTGCGGCGCTCACCTTGGGCATGTGTTTGTTGACGGTCAGGCACCCACGGGCCAGCGGTATTGCATTAATTCGGCGTCTCTCGATTTTGTTCCGGCAAAACCGGATAAATGAACAGTCCCCCCAGAAATTTTGGTATAATGAAACCATTCTTAAAAACTTGAGAGGGTAACATGGAACAAGAGAAAAAGGAGAATGCTATGTCGCTCAAAAATATTGCCCTTTTTATTGTGCTGGCGCTTGTGCTCGGGCTCAGCGGATATCTTTTATACGAGCTATATAATCAAAATCAATTTTTGCAAGCTGACTTGGCCAAACAGAACGCGCGCATTTCCCAATTCGAGCAGGAGTTGACCCAAAAAGGCGAGAGGGTGCAAACGCAGCAGATGAATTTGGAAAAACTTAATGCAGAAATCAATAAGCTGACGGCGGAGAATCAGCAATTTAAGGATGAAAGAAGCAAATTGAGCGATGACATGGCCCGCATGAAAGAAGATTACACCCAAAAACTGAATGATTTGCAAAAAGAAAAAAGCAAAACGGAGAAGAAAATCGGGTCGCTTGAGCAGCAGGTCGCAAAATTAAAAACCGAGCTCAAAGAAGTAAAGAGCCAGTCTCCGCTTCCTGCCAATTAAGCCGGGATAATGCGTAAACCGAACAAGTCGATAAAAAAAATCCCTGTTTCTTTCAGAGAGCGCCGGTTGTGGGATATCAAACTGTCTGAGGTCACTCCTGTTGAAGAAAAGAAATGTCCCGCCACTTTACCGGGCCCGCCGGGATGGTGGGCAAAAGAACCGGAGTAAAACAAGAATTCATTAATGCCCGCCCTTCTGCAAGTCACGCGATTACACAAAAGCTACGGTCCTGACACCATTTTGGACGAGGTGACGACCTCATTTTCCACCGAACAAAAAATCGGTTGCATCGGAAGAAATGGCGCGGGCAAGTCCACGCTTTGCAAAATCATGACTGGTCACGAAGAAGCGGACTCAGGCAGCGTCACCCGCAGTTCCGATCTGCGTCTAAGTTATCTCGAACAGCACGACGTGTTCCGGCTGGATGAAACGCCCTTGCAGTTTCTCGAACGCTACACGAAAGCTGAGGAGTGGCGCTGCGGGGAGATGGCGGGCAAATTTCGCCTTAAAAATGATGTTTTGAACGCGCCCATGTCCGCCTTGCCCGGCGGATTTCGCACTCGCGTGAAGCTGGCCGCCATGCTGCTTCAGAATCCCAATTTTCTGATCCTGGATGAACCCAGCAATTATCTGGACCTTGCGACGCTGATTCTTCTTGAAAATTTTCTGCGTGAATTCAACGGAGGTTTTATCATCGTTTCGCATGACCGTGAGTTTCTCAAAAGAACTAGCGACCACACGCTGGAAGTCGAGAACGGGCGGCTCACGCTTTATCCGGGAAGTATCGAAGAATATTTTGAATTCAAAGAGGGGCAGCTTCAGCACAAACTGGCCTATAACAAAACCATCGCGAGAAGAAAAGAAGAACTGCAGGTGTTTATCGATCGCTTCCGCGCCAAGGCGTCCACAGCTGCGCGCGCCAAGTCCAAGATGAAGCAGCTTGAAAGGCTGAAAACCATAGAAATCGAGCACTCGCTCAGCACGGTCAAAATTTACCTTCCGTACGTTGAGCCCAAATCCGGCCTTGCGCTGGTCTGCGACAACCTGAACATCGGGTATTCTGAAAAGACAGTGGCGGAGAAAATCAATCTGGATATTGACCGCGGGGCCCGGGTTGCGGTTCTGGGGGACAACGGGCAGGGGAAAACGACTTTTTTACGCACTATTGCCGGAGATCTCGTCCCCCTGGAGGGGACGTTTCGCTGGGGAACAAATTTGAAGCTGGCTTATTACGCTCAGCATGTTTCCCAGGCGCTTCATCCTCAGGATGATGTGTTCACGCATTTGCAGCGGGAAGCGGTCCCGGACGTCAAAACACAGGATGTTTTGAACATGGCGGGCTGTTTTCTTTTCAAGGGCGACGATGTCAAAAAAAAAGTATCAGTTTTAAGCGGAGGCGAGAAAGCCAGGCTTTGTCTGGCAGGGCTGCTTTTGTCTAAAAACCAGGTTCTTTTGCTGGACGAGCCCACGAACCATCTTGATTTTGAAACCGTTGAAGCGCTGGCCAACGCCCTTAAAACTTACACCGGCACGCTGTTTTTTATCAGCCACGACCGTACTTTTGTGAATTTAGTGGCGAACGCCATTATTGAGGTGAAAAACGGAAAGGTCATGAAATATCCGGGCAAATACGAGGATTACGTGTATCATCTTGAAGTTCAGGCCAGAGAACTTTATGAGGAAGATGCTGCAGACACGGAGCCGGAGTCCGATGTCCAGGATGGCGAGGAAAGCCCGAACCCTTTGAAAAAGGAAAAAAGCAAAGAGGCGCGCCGGGCTGAAAAGGCGGAAATCACCAAATTACGCAGCCAAATCAATAAAACCGAAGGCCGCATCAAACATTTGACCAAGGAGAAGGAAGACCTCCTCAAGGAGCTTGAGGATAATCCATTTCATTTTTCGCGCCAGCGAAATGAGCGAATCAAACAGTTGACCGTTCTCATCGAGCAAGAGGAATCGTCGTGGCTTGCTTTGCAGTCCCAGCTTGAACAATTGATAAAGGAGGGGCGGACATGAATGAGCCGAAAATTGCGGATAAAAAACCCGCGATGCTGGAACTTGAACCCGGTACTTACTGGTGGTGCCGCTGCGGATTGTCCCAAAAACAGCCCTATTGCGACGGGTCTCATCAGGGCACGTCCTGGCGACCGGTAGAATTTAAGATCGCGGAAAAGAAGCGGGTTGCGCTTTGCAATTGCAAGCACGCCAAAACCGTTCCCTTTTGCGACGGCAGTCATTCCAAATTATGAATGCCATCCATGCATGAGACCCTCAGTCATCCCTGGGTATGGGGCGCGGCCGCGTTGGGAGGTTTTTTTCTGTGCACCGCGCTTCCCATATGGATCAAGAATGACAGGTTAAGAAAAATCGTGAATTGGTTTGTTCTTATTCCCGTGAGCTTGGTGATTATTGGTTACGTCTATCCCGTGGGGATTGAGCTTTTCAAAACGCTGGCCGTGAATTGGCGATGATAAAATCGGGCCGCAAGGCGTTTCTTGTTGTCATTCAGACCACGCAGGCCTCTCCCGCATTTTTGGAAGAAAGTTTGGCGGAAATGAAAGAACTCGCAGATTCCGCCGGTCGCGAGGTTGTCGGTTCCATGCAGGCGCATTTGCCGCATCCGAGCGCGAGCCATTTTTTACGCGAAGGGAAATTGAACGAACTGAAAACTCAGACGGTAAGAACCGGCGCGGAAACCGTGATTTTTAATCTGGACTTGACGCCGGGGCAGGCGCGAAACATAGAAGGCTTTCTTAAAATCCGCGTGATGGATCGTAACGGTTTAATCCTCGAAATTTTTGCCAGGCGGGCCAAGTCGAGTGAAGGAAAACTGCAGGTTGAATTGGCACGCTTGAATTATATTTTGCCGCGCCTGGGAGGATTGGGGACCGTGCTGTCAAGACTGGGAGGCGGTATCGGAACGCGCGGTCCGGGAGAGCCCGAGCTTGAATGGGACCGCCGTAAAATCCGGCGGCGTATCGAAAGCGTCAAAGATCAACTGAAAAAAGTCGCCAAACACCGTGACCTTTTGCGGGCCGGGCGCCGGAAAAGGAATTTTACTTCCGTGGCCATTGTGGGATACACCAACGCGGGAAAATCAACGCTTTTTAACGCCCTGACCGGTGCGGACGCGTACGTCGAAAATAAACTGTTTGCCACGCTTGAAACAAAAACCAGGGTTCAAACCATTAACGGGAGGCATGACCTTTTGTTTATTGACACCGTAGGATTTATCAAGCAATTGCCGCACTCGCTGATTGAGGCTTTTCACGCCACGCTGGAGGAAGTCACGGAAGCGGATATTCTGATTCATGTCCTGGATGTGTCGCATTCGAATGCAGAGGATTGCCGGCTCGCGGTTTCGCAGGTGCTGGAAGAAATAAAAGCCGCGGAAAAACCCGTTATCCTGGCTCTGAACAAGACCGATCTTCTGAATGACGATGAAAAACGGCGTATGCGTGAGACGTGGCCTGAAGGGGTTCTTATTTCCGCCAAAGCGGGTACTGGATTTGAAAATCTGATGAATGCCGTTTTAAAAACAGCGAGTCTTGACGTATGATTTCAACCAGCCGTCTGGCCCTTGCTTACGGAAAGCGCGTTCTCTTCGATAATGTGACGCTCAATTTTTCTTCGGGGAATTGCTACGGAGTTATCGGCGCCAACGGCTCCGGAAAATCGACTTTCATCAAAATCCTTGCCGGCGAAATAGAACCCACCCGCGGCGATGTTTCCGCGTCTCCGAATGAAAGGATTTCCTATCTCCGCCAAAATCAATATGAATTTGACGAATTTCAGGTGTTGCAAACCGTTGTCGTGGGCCACCGCAAACTTTACCAAATCATAGAAGCCAAGGAGGCCCTTTACGCCAAAATTCTCTTCACGGAGGAAGACGGTATCAAGGTGTCTGAACTCGAAGCCTCATTCGCTGAACTAAACGGCTGGGAGGCGGAGGCCGAGGCGGCCAAGCTTTTAAGCGATTTGGGCGTGAAGGAAAAATTTCACGGCCTCAAGATGAAGGAGTTGGGGAGTAGCGACAAAGTCCGCGTGCTGCTGGCGCAGGCACTGTTCGGCAATCCCGATATTCTTCTGCTGGACGAGCCGACCAACCACCTCGATGTCGAAACCATCATGTGGCTTGAGGATTTTCTTTATGAATTCAAAAACACCGTGATTGTTGTTTCCCACGACCGCCATTTTCTTGACAGGGTTTGCACGCATGTGGCGGACATCGATTTCTGCACCATCCAGGTTTATCCCGGAAACTGGAGCTTTTGGCAGCAGTCGCGCGATTTGATCGTGAAGCAGAAATCGCAACAGAACCGGCAGCTGGAAGAAAAGCGCAAAGATTTGATGGAGTTTATTCTCCGGTTCAGCAATAACGCCTCCAAGTCAAGGCAAGCGACGTCGCGCAAAAAGCTTCTTGAAAAACTCACGCTGGAAGATATCAAACCTTCGTCGCGAAGGTATCCCCATATCTTTTTCAAACCCACCCGGGAGGCAGGCAATGACGTGCTTATCGCCGAAGATTTGTCAAAATCTGTTGAGGGAGAGCCGATTTTTAAAAATATCTCGCTCCGGATGGATAAAGGCGAAAAAGTAGTTTTTGTGAGCCGTAACGATTTGGCGGTCACGGCTTTTTTTCAGATGATTGCCGGAGAAATGGCGCCGGATGCGGGTAAATTCAAATGGGGCGCTTCCGTGACCAAAGCCTATCTCCCGAAAGACAACGCGCGCTATTTTGAAACCGAACTCAATCTTATTGATTGGCTGCGGCAGTTCTCGGCGGAAAAGGATGAGAATTTCATCCGCAGTTTTCTGGGCAAAATGCTTTTTTCCGGCGATGAAACATTCAAAAAGGCGAATGTTCTGTCGGGCGGCGAAAAAGTGCGCTGCATGTTTGCCAAAATGATGCTGGAAGGCGCCAATGTCCTTCTTTTTGACGAACCCACCAATCACCTTGATTTGGAGTCGATCACAGCTTTGAACGATGGTCTTATCGCTTTTCCGGGCACCATTCTTTTCAGTTCACAGGATCATGAGTTTGTCCAAACCATAGCCAACAGAATCATAGAAATCACGCCGCATGGCCTTATAGACAAACAGCACACCACCTACGACGAATACCTTGCCGATGAAGGATTGAAAGCCAGACGCGAAACCCTTTATGCAGTTTGATTTCACAGTGCCGATGTTTCCGGCCCTGCTGGTGGCGCTCATAAGTTCCTTTTTTATTTTTTTGGGAATCACCATATGGAGCGCAAGCAGCAACACATTAGCAGCCTTTTCCGGCATAGTTTGAACCGGGTCGTGCCGGCCGTTCAGAAGATTGATGCAGAGGGAAATTCACGATAAACTGGCTCTCAAATTTTTTTCCGGTGAATTCAGGGAGGGTGATACGATAAAGGTGTCGGTAAACGGAAAAGAAGGCAGTTTGAGATTTGAGAAAGGGGAAAGGCATGAGTCAGAAAGATTACTATCAGGTGCTGGGAGTCCAGGAAAAAGCTTCACCGGAAGAAATTAAAAAGGTCTATCGCAAGCTTGCTGTCAAGTATCACCCCGACAAAAATCCCGGCAACAAGGAAGCGGAAGCCCGCTTCAAGGGCATTTCAGAAGCCTACTATGTGTTAAGCGATCCCAAACGCCGCGCGCAATACGACCAGATGCGGAAATTCGGCGGCGGTTTTAGCGGCAATTTCGCCGGCTCTCAAGGGTTTGACTTTGAAGAACTTTTAAAGCAATTTGGCGGCGGCCGCTCAAGGCCGACGGGCCAGTATTCGTCGTTTGGCGATATTTTTGAGGAGATTTTTGGAGGAGCGGAAGAAGGTTCCAGAGGCTTTCGGCAAAGACGCAGGCCCGGGGGATCGGTTTATGAATATTATCCGGAGGGCGGAGCTTCCACGGAGGAACCCGCGGCCAAGGTGGATATTCTGGTGAATTTGAATGTTTCCCGCGACAAGGCAGAAAAAGGGGGCAGGGTCACATTTCGCACTCCGGAGGGGACAACGCTTTCGGTTGCCATTCCGCCTCATACGCGCACGGGGCAAAAACTCCGCATCACACGCCAAGGCCGTCCGTGTCCAACCTGTCATCATCCAGGAGATTTGATTTTACAGGTCAAGGTTGGTAACCTAAGTTAAAGCAAGGCTGGCATCTCAGATTTGGTTTTTTCGCCAAGGCGCATAACAATATGAAAAACTTGGTTCCAAAATGGTTAAAGAAAAAATGCCTGCCCTGCGAAGGGGGCGTTGAACCCTTAAAGGCTTCGCAAACCGTGCGGTATCTCCGCGGCCTTAAGGGATGGAAATTGAGCCATGACGGTAAATTTATCCATGCGGAATACCGGATGAAGAATTTCGCGGAAGCCATGCGCCTGATCAATCGGATTGCCGTTATCGCTGAAAAGGAAGGCCATCACCCCGATATTCACCTGACCGGCTACCGCAATCTCGGTATTGAATTAATGACCCATGCCATCGGCGGATTGTCAGAGAATGATTTTATCCTCGCGGCTAAAATCGAACGCATCCCTAAAAAATTCAAGCAGGCGTAGTATGCTGCGGTGCCGTCTCCTCTATTTTGTGAAATACCCGGAGCCGGGTAAAGTCAAGACGCGGCTGGCCCGGACCGTGGGCTATGAACAAGCGGCCGGGATTTACCGTAAACTGGCGGAGGAAAATTTCCGCGTTCTGCAATCGCTCAAAAACCCGCAGATGGAAACCTGCGTGATGTTTGACCCACCGGAAGCGGGACCTCAAATCAAAGCCTGGCTTACTGCCAAATCGTGCTTCTACCTTCCCCAGGAAGGCTCCAATTTGGGCGAGAGACTGACAAGGGCTTTTCAAAGCGCTTTTGAAGGCGGGGTGGACAAGGCCATTGCATTAGGAAGCGACACCTTGAATTTCAGTGCTTCCCTTATTCATAAGGCTTTCAAACTGCTTGATAGTAAAGAGGTTGTGATTGGCCCGGCCAGGGATGGAGGGTATTATCTGGTGGGTTTGTCCAGGCTGGAATTATCTATTTTCGGGGATATCCCCTGGAGTACCCCCAGTGTTTTTGCAGCAACCCTAGAGCGGATCCGGAAGCAGAAATTGACGTGGGAATTGCTCCCCGAACTTGAAGATTTGGATGAAGTAAAAGATTTGAAATCTATCTTTACAAATGGACGGAAGCTCCTATGATATCTCGCTTAACGAGGGGTTCTCAAGACTGATGAAGCAAAATGCTTTGTTAAAGCGATTCCTTGTTTTGTTGCCCGCCGTATTCACGCTTGTGTTTTTTATCCACCCCTTGTATTCAGAACCTCTTCTTCCTGTTGATAGCCAATTCAGTTTCACCTATCAGGTTATTGTTGACGCCATTCCTGGCACGGCCAATGACGTCAAGGTTTGGGTGCCGATAGCCCAAAGCGACGCCCATCAGAAAATCTTGGATTTGAAGGTCAAGTCATCTTATCCTTATGAGATTCTAGAAGACAAACAGTATGGGAATAAAATCCTCTATCTTTCAATAGCCAAGCCGCTTGCGGAAAAAGTCGAGCTTGAAATTCAGTACGATGTGTCCGTGCAGGGGGAAGAGAAAACTTACGGTGATTTAAAGAACCTGGGGCTTTCCAACGCGCAGGTGGACAAAGCCCAGGAAGAAATGCAGCTTTACCTTGCCTCCCAGAAAGTCCTGGTGATTACCGATAAAATCCGGGGAATAGCGGTGCAAGTCACTCAAAGCAAGCAATCGGATCTTGAAAAAGCGAAAGCTATTTATGATTATGTGATAAGCTATATGAAATACGACAAGACGGGCGAAGGCTGGGGTAAAGGAAGTACGGTTTACGCTTGTGAAGTCGGCAAGGGCAATTGCACGGATTTCCATTCTTTGTTTATTGCCATTGCTCGCGCAACCGGCATTCCCGCGCGCTTTAAAATTGGGGTTCAAATCCCCATGAACCAGCCCGAAGGCTCTATCGGGTACCATTGTTGGGCTGAATTCTACCTGCCTGAAATTGGCTGGATTCCCGTGGACGCTTCGGAAGCTTGGAAACATCCTGAGCTAAGAGATGTTTACTTCGGTTCCCATGACCCCGGAAAATTTTGCATAACGCTGGGGCGCGATATTGAGCTTAATCCGGCTCAAAAAGGTGAACCGGTCAATATTTTCCTTCAACCTTACGTGGAGGTTGAAGGAGAGCCTTTTAATTCGGCTCAATATCAGTTTTATTTCAAGAAGAAAAAAATGCCGGCGGTTGTTTGAAAGTGTTATAAGAGTGTAGTGCCTGGCAGGATGAGCTAGGTCAGCTTTTCTTGCCAGTTTTAGGTGTGGAGTTCGAGTAAGTGGTTTTTAACAATCACAAAGGAGGATGAAGATGAAGAAGTTTTTTAGTGTTCTCGTGCTTGGAATGTTTTTGGCGCTGCCCTTGGCTTATGCCGGAGAGCACGGTGGAAGTGATATGCAGGAGCACGGCGGAACGGCGGTGTCTGAGCCTGCGGCCGCTCCTGCTGTTGCCCCCGCCGCTGCGGATGAAGATGCCAATGCCAATGGCGTGCTGGATGCGGGCGAGGATGCTAACGGAAACGGCGTTCTTGATACCGTGAAAAAAGAAGAAGCAGCGAAGTAAGAATGATGTATCCCATGAAGAACAAGTTTTTTCTTCTGGTAACCGGGTTAAGTGTGTTGGGTTTTTTGCTTTACCGTCCTTTGACGCTCTTAGCGGAGCCGACCCCGGAAGATCTTCGGTCTACCATTAGTCAATATGTGAGCGCCGAAGAGCAATCCAAGGGGTTTTTCAGCGTGGTGGATCCCAAAACGGGCACCGCGAGGAAGCTCAAGCTTGAGCGTGTACATGAGAGGGTGGGGAAGACGGGGAATTATTATTATTCCTGCGCCGACCTCAAAGACATCGAAACGGGGGATCTTCTGGATCTTGATTTTGACGTTTCCGATGCCAATCATGAGCTCAAGGTGACGGATGTCCGTATTCATAAGGATAACGGCAATCCCCGGTACACTTATGACTCGAACGACAATAGGGTTTCCGTTTAGTCCTAACCCCGGATTGTTTGGTTTTACCCCGCCGGTTCAAGTAACCGGCGGGTTTTTTTATGCTTATTGCATGATTGCCATTGATTAGCCATTTTTCAGTTGCTATACTATACACAGCTTCAAAGTGGAGGTTGCTATGCCGATTGATAGAGGTGGAGGCTAGCATGACCCGTGCCGCTTTGCAGCCCAAAAAATTCAGGGCTCTGCAAAGCGGGAAGAAGCGCACCCCCAAGTTAAATCCTGTAAAAAAGTTTAAAAAATTCTTTTCCGCAAGTTTGGCTATTCTCCTTTTTATCTCCCCTGTTTTTGCTGAAGAAACATTTTTGATACCGCCGGCATCCGGAACCTTGATTGATTCCTACCGTTTTCAGGATTTTCAATTTGCCGGAAATAGTGACACTCCTTTGATTGTGCATATTCAGGACGCCCACGGTTCTTTGGCGGTTCAAAGAAATATAGTGGCGGTGATCGGTTTTCTGGTTCGCCATTATGGATTCCGGGCAGTTTATGAAGAAGGCAATGTCCGGAAGATAGAGACACGCAAAGTATTCTGGATGCCGGAGAGAATCAGACTTGATCTTGCCGGGCATTTTCTAAAAGAGGGAAAAATCACGGGCGCGGAATTCGCGCATGTTACAGGGGATCAGTCTTTTGAACTTTTTGGCGCCGAAATGCCCGCGCTTTACGAAAAAAATTTGCGCTTACGGCGGCAAATGTTGTCCTACCGGCCCGTGGCCGAAGGCTATTTGGCGAATCTTGAGAAAGCGGTGAGTCGGCAAGCTTCTCGTGTGTTTTCCAAGGATTTGCGGCACTATCTCCGGGATTCCGAACACTTTTGGAAAGGAAGGGGAAAGGTGCCATTTCATATCAGACCCCTTAAGGAAGGAACTTCGCCGGATAAATTTTTGGCAAGACTTAAAGAATTGGATGCCGCCGCGCGGGACCGGAAGGTTAAAAATAGCGCTGAGAAAAAAGAAATTGAGAAGCTTGAACTGGTTTCAGTTATGAGGCGGGTGGCTTTTTTGGAGGCGTCGCGGGAGGACCTTGAATACTATGCCAGTCATAGGGATGAGGTCGTTTCATTGATAAGGGGAAAGGCTGTGCTGGAAGAGTATTTCAGACTGGCTGATCTTTTTTATGAGGTGGCCCGCCGGCGCGACAGGGCCATGATACGGAAAATGCTGGACGGTATGGCGGCGCGTCACGAGACCCGCGTTATTTTGGTAAGCGGAGGATTCCACAGCCTCGGGATGACGGAACTTTTGAAAAAGCGGGGAGTCGCCTACGCAGTGATTGCGCCGGTGGCCTTTCCTGCGGCGGCGCACACGGTACGCGAACCGAATTTGCTGAATCTCCCGGGGCCTGAAGCGCGGCTCCTGACTGACCTCCGGGGCATGGAAATGACCAGGGAGGAAAATCCCGTCCTATACAATAGGCTGAAAAAAGATGCCTTGCGCTTAAGGCGCCGTATTGAGCATTCGCGGGTTTTGCTTCAGCCTGAATTGCCCGCCGGAATTGTGAAAGCAAAGGCAGTGATTTTATTGCCTCTGGACCCTATAAATTCCGAGGTTGCTGCGGGTCGGATGATTCACTGGGTTTATTCCTTAGCGCGGGCGAATGAAACGGATTTTGTCCTTCTGTTCCGCAGGCGGGCGGATGTCCAGAGCTTACGCCGTTTTCTCCGGGAAAATATTAAAGAAGTCTCCGTCCGCGACCGGATACATGTGTCCCGCCTGCTTACGCCGGGTGACTTTGAGTCTGTCCAGAATTTTTTACAGGAACGGTATTCATTTTTATTCGGCGGCCGGGCTGAAATGAAGCGTTTAGAACTCGGCGGCATCAAGGTGAATCAATTTCTTCCGCTGAAGACACCTCAACCTTCCGGAGCCCGAGGCCTGCTTTATGATGAAATTGAAAGGCTTCAGCTCAATCATCGCGCTTTTGTGACTTCAGCCTAAAAACCGCTTAGGCGGAGCTTGACAGTGCTACCTGCCTGTGATATATTAATCCCGTCTTCCAGATTAAACATAACTTATTTATTATCAACATGATAGGGTAGTTAATCCAACGGATTTCAGATTCCATTCATGAATTTATTCCGGCAGTTAAAAAATAACCTGCTTATCCGCGCGATATTCACTTTCCTGATTTTATCCCTGGCCGTCGATCAAAGTGCCATGGCTTACTGGGTGTGGTCTCCTGAAAGCGGCAAATTTGTCAATCCTGAGGGAGCTGTCGACGACACGGCCGAACAGCAATTCGATTACGCTATGAGCTTTTACGAAGCTCATAACTATGAAAAGGCGGTCAAAGAATTAAAAAATTTGGTAAAGAAACATCCCGCCGCGCGCGTGGCTTCCGAGGCGCAGTATAAAATGGGAACGATTTATGAAGAGCAGAATGAATTCTACAAAGCTTTCAGGGCCTACCAGAAAATCATCGATAATTATCCCAACAGCACGCGCACCAATGAGGTGATCGAGCGGCAATTCAAAATCGGAAATGTTTTTCTTTCGGGCAAAAAATCCAAATTCATGGGTGTGCCGATGCTTCCCGCGCTGCCCAAAGCGGTTGAGGTTTTCGACCAAGTCGCGAAAAATGCGCCTTTTGGCGAATACGGTGATAAAGCCCTGCTGCAACTGTCGGTAGCCTATAGGCGGAGCGGTAATTTACAAAAGGCCATGGAAACGCTTCAAAATCTGGTTGAGAATTATCCGGAAAGCGCGCTTTTGCCCGACGCGAAGTACCAGCTCGGCGAGGTGTCCTATCAGATGTCCAAAAACATCAACCGCAGCCAGGAGGGTTTGGAGACGGCCGAGGAATATTTTGAAAGTTTTCTGGCCGAATATCCCAATTCTAATGTCAGGAAAAAGGCCAAGCGTCTGAAACGCGCCATTGACGAGAAAAACGCCGAGAAAAATTTTAAAATCGCCCAGTATTACGAGCGGGAGAATTTTCTGGAAAGCGCGGTGATTTACTATGAAGACGTGGCGCGGAATTATCCGGACACTGCCTGGGCAGAAAAAGCCAAGGAAAAATTGATGGTGTTCCGCGCGCCGGTGAAATTCATGAAAGGCAAGGAAGACGCGCTGGCTTCCGAGCAGGCTCAGCTTGCGCTGCGCAAGAGCGAGATGGAGCAGGCGCTCAAGAATGCCGCCGGTGATGAAACCAAAGTTAAACAACTTGAAGACAATTTGAAGGTTCTCTCCAAAAAGGAGAAGGCTTTCAAATCCCGTATGCGCACTTTCGGAAAACAGAAGGTGACGGACATTCGTCGCCGGCGAGATGCCCTGAAGCGCAAGGAATCCGAACTCAAGGAGAAGATCAAGACGCTTGAGAAGAAGAAAAAAGTGATGAAAAACAACACCTCTGAAGACCTGCAAAACGCTTTTGCCAAATGGTCGGAATCGTTACGCGCGGAAGGAGCGGCACTCCGGCATGAAAAGGATGATCTCGGGAAGATTGAAGGGGAATTGGGGATACCCTCCGCCCGCTTCCATCTGCCCTTCACGGGCCGGGACAACGTGGAGAATCTCCGCAAGATGAATGCGGATGAGTTTGCTGAATTGGTGAAGGAGAAGAAAACCTGGGATTTGAGAAAAGAAGAACTCTATGATTTTAGAAAGAATGTGCTGGCGCAACTGGACGCTTTGCAGGGCGAAGACATTGAAGTCCTTTCCCGGAAAAAGGAATTTCAGGAATTGCTTGAGCAGCACGGCGGAGAATTGCGCCAGAAGACTTTAGATTTGAACCAGGAAAGAGCGGATCTCGAGGCTCTGAAATCCGGGTTTGAGACCAAGTCGCGGGAATTTCAGGCAAGAACGGGGAAAAGCGGCTGGTCGGATTTTTTGAAAACGCCGGGCAAGGCCGCGAAGCGTTCGTGGGATTGGATAACCTTCTCGTCCCAGGAACCGGCGGCCAGGCTTGAAGAGGCTAAACAGAAGAAAGCCGGCATTCAGGGTGAGATTGAAAAGAAAAAGGCGCTTATTCAGTCTATCCAGAAAAGTTTTGAGGATGAACTTCAGGGCAAGAAGACGGTTGAGGAAGCCGCCCAACCCGCGGCGGAGAATGTTTCTGACCAAGCGCTTCCGGAGGACGTGCGTCTTAAGAAACAGATCAAGCTGGTTGAGCGTGAAATTCGCTGGCGTTATGAGGAAATTCAGGACCGAAACCTTTCCAAAAGGGAAAAAATGGACAAATTGGAGGCACTCGTCAAAACTTTCCGGTCAAAAGATTCGGCGGTTGCGCGCGCGGGCGAGGCGGTTACGGTTCCGGCTCGCGGAGCTTACAGTTTTTTTCGCGCGCTATTATTCGGGTTAAAACCGCGGGAAGAGGTGATTCGCTCTGAAAGTCTTCAGGCCAAGACAAACGCACAGGCTGCGCCTGATTATAAGCGTATCAAAAAGTTAAGAGAACAGATTGAGTTTGAAAGTGTTCTTATCGAATCACGGGCCCGCGAAATTGACAAACTAAAAAAAGATTTTCGGGCTCTGAAAAATCAAGCCGAGAAACGCGAGGGATTTTCCTACCGCACTGTTTTTATTGAAAAACCGGGTTCCTTTCTTGAAGACATCGTGACCAGCGCGAGAAGGGTTCTTCCGCAGAAAGAACGCCGCGAAATTCTGATTGAACGGCTGGATGAAGAAACGACGGAACTGAAGAAACTGCAGGAACAGGATTTGTTTCTGGATGGAAAGCTTAAGGAGTTTGAAACTCAGGTGTCCCTGCCAGCAGTTCAAGCCCCCGCTTCTGCGCCCGCCGTCTCTGAGGAAGAGGCCAGGAAAAAGGCTGAAGAGGAAACGGCCGCTCTGGAAAAGGAAGTGGCCGCGGTCAAGCAGGAAACCGAATCACGACAGCAGAGTTACGATGAAAACCGGAAGCAGATTCAGAAGCAGCTTAGGAATTTTTTTCGAAGCCACTTATCAAAACAGATGGAAGAACGCTTTGGCCTTACCGACAAGTCTTTGAGGCAAAAGCGCGGACTTTATATCGAAGAGCGCAAACGCACCGAAGAGGAATTGCTTAAAATCGTCAAAAAAGAGCTGAAACTTGTCAATAAGCAGCAGGCGCTTTTGGTTGAAAAGAAGGAAAAATTACAAAGTAAAATGACGGATTTCAAGAAAAAGGAAGATTACCGCTACGAGGTTTTGCAAAATGACCTGGAAGAGCTTTTTGACCAGACGCAAAAGATTCGGGCTGAGAAGCAAAACCTGGCTGAAGAACAGAAGAAACTTTCTGAATATCTTAAAAGTGAGGTGGGTTCACTTGAAAAATAAATCATTTTTGGGTCTTGTATTATTTATCACGATGGCCGTGGGAATTGGCGGCTGCGGTTACAACAACAAAGTAGTCCTTCCCTATAAGGACGCGAAAACCATTGCCGTTCCCATGTTCAGGAATTCCATCCCACCCGAAAATATTTTGACGTATGTCGCCGGCCTTGAGTCACACCTCACCCAGGCGGTTCTTGATGACTTTGTGACGGACGGCAATTTGAAAATCACGGACATAGACAAGGCGGATTTGATCCTGCGGGGAGAAATCGCCGGATATGAGCAGGAACCTTTCAGGTTCAATCACTTTGAGCAGGTGGACGAGTACCGTCTTTTTATCGTGCTACGACTGACGCTTGAGGACCGCAAAACCGGTCAGGTTATTTGGAAAGAAGACAATTTTTCGGGCGATACCCAGTATTTTATCAACGGGCCTAGAGCCATTCAGGAGGAGCAGGCCGCCGAGAAGGCTATTCTGGATATGGCCAATAAAATTGTGAATCGTGTGGTTGAGGACTGGTGAACCGTTCCGCAGAATCCCGCCAGCTTTATCTTATCATCGGCAGCGCTTATTCACGCCAGAAAAAAGTAGAAGAGCTTTTCCCGGAAGCCAAGAACACCGCTTCTGTCCGTGTTTATCACGGTTGGGAATTTGATCCCGCCAAATTCATTGAAGAAGCGCAGACTTATCCATTTTTATCCTCCCGGCAGGTATTGATTCTCAAGGATGCGGACCGTATTGCCAAATCTGCCAAAGAAAGCCTGAAAAAGGCCTTGAGTGATATCCCTCCGTTCACGTCAATTGTGCTTGAAACCGAAGACATGTCCAGGGACGATTTGCTTTATGCCTGGGCCGAAGAGAGCGGCGCCGTGTGCCGGCTTTCTGAAATAAAGGGTCAGCCTGAACAATTTGTCCGGCAATTTTTGAAAAAGGAAGGGAAATCCATGGCCCCGGAAGTCATTGATATGCTGATTAAAAATTGCGGCGGGGATGAAGGGCTTCTCGCCGAGGGGCTGGTCAAACTCGCGCTTTACGCGAAGGATAAAAATGAAATAGGCCTAGTGGAAGCGGGCCTTCTTTCCGAGCATGGCACCAATTTGGATAATTTCGCCCTGGTCAACGCGTTTTCACGCAATCAAACCGGGAAGGTTATCGGAATTATAGACGAACTTTTCGCCGAGGACAACGAGGTTGGCCCGGAAATTCTAGGCGGATTGAACTGGCATTTTAAAAGACTTTGGCGGGTCCAGGAATTGCTCGCCTCGGGGCATACCCCTTACGAGATCGCGAAAGACCTCCGCATGCCTTCCCATTTTGTGAATGATTTAATCAGCCACGCGAAACGCTTCAGCCGGGATAGGCTCAGCCAGGTGTTTGAAGCACTGTATGAGCTGGATGTTCAGATCAAACGGGGAATGATTAACCCCCGAGCCGGCATCGAATCTTTCCTTATCCGGTTCTCGGGGTAAGACTTTTTCGAATTTACTTTTTGGCCGAGACTTTGGCCACAAGGAAGGAGATCCGGGCCTTTTTCCTGTCCGCTCGTTCGCGGGGGATAATGCCGTTAGAAGCCGCCGTGTCGTACTTTTTTATCACTCCGATAGCGTATTCAGCCGCTTTCTGAGGTTCTTTGGCGGCCAAGGCGTAAAGTTTCTTGGAAATGGTCTTGAGTTCTGACAAAACGGATGTATTATGCTCTCTTAATTTGGCATCCGAGCGCATTCTTTTCGCGCCTGACTTAAGATTTGGCATGAAATGTAACTCCTTTCTGCCCGATCCTATGGATTGGACCTTGAGTAAAGGCGGTAAAATTAACACAGTTTGATGGATTTGTCAACACGGGGGAAACAAGCTTTGAGCCAGGCGGCGGAACACCTTGAAAAACAAAAGGCGCGCCGGTCCCTGCTTCAATCCGCGGGGCTTATCGGATTTTTTACGCTCATGAGCCGTGTCTTAGGGTTGGCCAGGGACATTGTGAGCGCGCGGGTTTTCGGAACCAGCGGGGCCTGGGACGCATTTCTGTACGCTTTCACGATTCCCAATTTTTTGCGCCGTCTGGTGGGAGAAGGCGCGCTTTCCAGCGCTTTTATTCCCGTTTACACGGAAGTCTTGAGAGAAAAGGGCCGGGAAGAAGCGGACAAGGTGGCTAACATCGTGTCCTCGCTTTTGAGCGTGTTCCTTGCCGCTCTGATTCTCGCGGTTCTGGCGGCTATTCAAGTTTTGCTGCAGTTCGCTCCGCTACCGGATAAAATAGTCCTTACCCTTAAACTTTTGCGCATCCTTTTCCCCTATGTTTTTTTTCTCGCCCACGTAGCGCTTTCCATGGGAATTTTGAACTGCCACAAGCATTTTTTCACTCCGTCGCTTTCACCTGTGATTTTGAATATTGTCTGGCTTGCGGCCGTGGTTTTTTTGTGCCCCTGGTCGGGAACGCTGGAAGGAAAGGCTCATCTTCTCTCCGTTGCCATTCTTTTGACCGGAATTGTCCAGCTCGGCCTGCAATTTTTCCCTTTGCATAATTTCGGCTACAGGATGCGCTGGAGCTTTGAGTTCTTTCACCCATCCATCAAAAAAATTCGCGTTCTTATCATGCCCGCTATTATGGGATTCGCCGTCACCCAGATCAGCATCCTGATCGACATGTCGCTTGCCTTTTTTTGCGGAGACGGCGCGAATGCCAGCCTTTGGTACGGAAACCGCCTGATGCAATTCCCCCTGGGGCTTTTCGGAATCGCCATGGGAACCGCGCTGCTGCCTGAATTTTCGGGCCACGCCGCGGAAAAAAATTTGGACAAATTGCGCGAAACCCTGTCTTTTTCTCTCCGCCAAACTTTTCTGATCGTGATACCTGCCGCCTGCGGGCTGATTTTTCTCAAAACCCCTATCGTTCGGGTGCTTTTTGAGCGCGGCAATTTTGACGCGGTGTCCACTTTCAGAACGGCGAACACTGTCATGTTCTATTCTCTAGGGCTTTTTGCTTATTCCGGCCAGCAAACCATGACGTCGGCTTTTTACGCGATTCAGGACACGAAAACGCCCTTTAAACTTTCCGCGATTTCGATTGCCGTGGACGCGGTGCTTGGGATTATCCTGATGCTGCCCATGAAGGAAGCCGGGCTTGCGCTGTCCACGGCCGTGGGCGGCATTCTCAATTTCGCGCTCCAGCTGGTTTTGCTGAATAAGAAAATCCAGGGCATTGATTTAAAAAACATCATTTTCTCTTTTTTGAAAATCACCGGCGTGAGTGTGGCCATGGGGATTTCGGCCATGCTGCTTTACCGGCATATCCAATTCACCTGCTTTTCACCCCTGTTTAACGCGATAGCCGGTTTGTCCTGCGCTGTGACTTTGGGAATAGGAATTTACGCGGCTTTTTTATTCATTTTTAGGGTTCATGAAATTCATGAATTGATAGGCGTGTTTAAACACAGCCCGGTGAAAACGGCGGAATGACCCCGGAAATCCAAAAAACGGTTAAATCGCTTCCAGACACTCCCGGTGTTTATCTGATGAAGGATGCGAAAGGCGACGTCCTTTATATTGGCAAGGCCTTGGGCATCAAAAAAACGGGTAGCTTCCTACTTTCAAGCCAAGCCGCTGGCGCCCAAAATCGCGGCTCTGGTCGTGAAGATCCGCGATATCGATTACATCGAGACGCCTACCGAGGTGGATGCGCTGATATTAGAGGCTCAGCTTATCCGGAAATACGCGCCCCGGTACAACAGCCGCGCCAAAGACGACAAATCTTTCCCTTTGATTAAAATATCAGGCGAAAAATTTCCGCTTATCACCATCACGCGCGCGAAAACCAACCGGAAAGCCACCTATTACGGACCTTTCACCGACTCGCGGCTTTTGAGAGAGGCCGTGTCCGTTATTAACACGATTTTTCCCGTGCGGAAATGCATGACGCTTCCAAAATCCGCCTGCCTTTACTATCACATCGGGCAATGCCTGGCGCCCTGCATCAAGCCGGAAGTCAAAGGGGAATACAACCGCCTCATTGAAGAGGTGAAGTCTTTTATCGGGACAGGGAAGAAAACCCTGATGGAATATTTGACCGAAAAAATGAAGGCCTGCGCGGCTGAACTGCGGTTTGAAGAAGCGCAGTTTTATAAGGAGCAGATTCAGGCGCTCGGCGTTATCCGGAAAAAACGTTTCTACCGCAGCCGGGATATTTCGGGAGTTTCTCTTTCCGCCACATCCGAACTTCAAAAAGCGCTTGGCCTTCGTAAGTTTCCGGAAAGGATTGTGTGTTTTGACGTTTCCAATATTTCGGGCCGCGAGGCTGTGGCATCTCGGGTCTGCTTTTATTATGAAATGCCGGATAAGAATGAATACCGGCGGTACAAAATACGGACAGTGACGGGCATTGACGATTACGCCATGATTCAGGAGGCAGTGGTGAGAATGCTGCGGGGCATCAAGAACGGCAAAGAGTCTTTTCTTCCCGGTCTCATCATGATAGACGGAGGCCTTGGCCATTTGCACGCGGCCGCTCATGTTTTGGAAAAGGAGGGCTTTGGCGAGGCGTCCCTTGTTTCCATCGCGAAACAATTTGAATATTTATACACGCTTCAGTCAAAAGACCCGGTGATATTACCTGAAGATTCCAAGGCGCTTCATCTGGTCAAAAGAATACGCGACGAGGCGCACCGTTTTGCCATCACGTATCACCGCAAACTCCATGCCGGGCTGGTGAGCCAATCCGTGCTGGATAATATCGAAGGCGTGGGTCCGAGACGCAAAAGAATTCTTCTCAGCCATTTCGGGTCGATTGAAAAACTCAAAGACGCCTCTCCCAAAGAAATCGGCTCGCTTGCTTCCATGAGCAAACCTCTGGCTTTTAAAATCCTGGCTTATTTAAAAGAAGATCCCCGTTAACCATGAAAACATTTGATGTGATTGTTGTCGGCGGCGGTATTATCGGAGCTGTCACGGCCTGTGAATTGCGCCAAGCGGGTTTTAGCGTGGCGGTGCTGGACAAAGGGATGCCGGGTGAGGAATCTTCTCTTGCCGCGGTGGGCGTGCTAGCGCCTCACGCGGGGCCGCATCTTAAGACGCCTTTTGTTAATTTTTTGCGCGAAAATCTTTCCGTTTATCCAGACTTTGTCCGCGGGATTGAAGAGGAAACCGGGATGGGTACGGATTTTTGTCCTTCAGGGCTTCTTTATCTGGCCTTTGATGAAGAAGGCGAAAAGGAGCTTGAGGAAAGACACGGCTGGCAAATTCAATCCGGTATTAAAGTCGAATGGCTTTCAGGCAGTGAAATCCGCGTCAGGGAACCGTGGGTTGGAAAAGAAGTCCGTAAGGGAGTTTATTTTCCGGAAGACTGCCATGTGGACAATGTCAAACTCATGCAGGCTGTTTTAAAGAGGGCTGAAACACTCGGCGTCACTTTTTTTCCGCGCACCGCCGCTTCGAGAATCATCGTTGAAGCCGGAAAAGTGCGCGGTCTTGAGACTTCTTACGGAAAATTTGACACGCCGGCAGTCGTGGATGCGGCCGGTGCCTGGGCCAACTTTGACGCCTCTCTTCCTTTTCGGATTCCGGTCAAACCTTCGCGCGGCCAAATCTTGACTTTTAAACATGATGTCCCATTGTTCAAGCACATGATTCACCTGCGCGGCACCTACCTTGTGAATCGCTCGGATGGAAGGCTGCTGGTGGGCACCACCGTGGAATCCGCGGGTTATAACAAAGAGGTGACTGCCAAGGGGCTGAACAAACTGAGCGAAGGCTTGCTGAAGGTGAATCCGGAACTGGCTTTTCTCAAATTCACGGAAGCGTGGGCAGGGCTAAGACCGCGTTCCCGCGACAGCCAGCCGCTGATAGGCAAAACCCCGGTTGAGGGATTATTTTTGGCTGCCGGCCATTTCAGGAACGGTGTTTTGGCCGCGCCGCTCACGGCCCGGATATTGCGTGAAATCATGGAAGGTAAAAATCCTTCCTTTGATATTGCGCCTTTTGACGTTTCCCGCTTTGAAAAAATTTCGCCGCATCCCTTCCAAAGCGCTTAAATTGACAAGCGGGAAACTTGCTGTTATAGTGAACCCTTAACTTTTAGAATCTTATTGCTAACCTCTTGCAGGATTTGGAGATGGCGATGATTGAAAATGTCAATATTTTGAAAGAGCGGTTGCAGGCAGCGGAAACGAAACTTCATGAGCTGCGGGGGTATCTTTGACCTCGACAACAAAGAAAAGGAAGTAGACGCTCTTAATCATAAAATGTCGGAAGCCGGTTTTTGGGACCGCCCCACCGAGGCCCAAGACACGATAGCCCGCCTGAAACTTCTCAAGCCCATGGTTGATTCGTGGCATGCCTGCCAGCGTGAATTGGGTGAGCTCAAGGAATACGCGGAGCTGCTCGGAGAGCAGGACAAGGCGTCGCTTCCCGAACTTGAAAAACAGGTGGCCCATCTCAGTCATGAGGTGGATGCCCTGGAATTTAAGCGCCTTCTCGGGGAACCCGAGGATCCGAACAACGCCATTGTCAGCATCAACGCGGGTGCGGGCGGAACCGAATCCTGCGATTGGGCCAGCATGCTTTTCCGCATGTATTTACGCTGGGCGGAGAAAAAAGGATTTCAAACCGAAGTGGTGGATATGCTGCAGGGTGAAGAAGCGGGCATCAAGAACACGACGTTTTATGTTCGCGGAGCTTATGCCTACGGTTATTTGAAAGCCGAATGCGGTGTGCACCGGCTGGTGCGCATTTCTCCCTTTGATTCAAATAAAAAGCGGCACACTTCGTTCGCTTCCGTGGATGCGATTGCCGAAGTCGAGGATGACGTGGACATTGAAATCAAGGAGGAAGAAATCAGAATCGACACGTTCCGGGCCAGCGGCGCGGGAGGCCAGCACGTGAACAAAACTGAAAGCGCCATCCGCATCACGCATATTCCGACCGGCATTGTGGTGCAATGCCAGAATGAGCGTTCCCAGTACAAGAATAAGCAAATGGGCCTTAAAATTTTAAAGGCCCGGCTATACGAAAAGCGCAGAAAAGAAGAAGAGGAAAAGATCACGCAGAAATACGGCGAAAAAAAAGAAATCGCCTGGGGCTCGCAGATAAGGTCTTATGTATTTCAGCCCTACACGCTGGTGAAAGACCACCGGACCGGGTATGAAACCTCGAACGGCCAGGAAGTGATGGACGGGGAACTTGACGCTTTCATGGAAGTTTATCTTAAACAAAATATCAAAAAGGTTTAATCATGTTTCAGCTTGTCCTCAAAAAAATATTCGGCACCCAGAACCAACGCTTCCTGAAGAAAACTTATCCTCTGGTGGACCAGATAAACGCCCTGGAGCCAGCGGTTCACGCGCTTTCGGACGAGCAACTGAAAGCCAAGACCGGAGAATTTAAACAAAGAATAGCTAACGGAGAAATTTTGGACCAGATATTGCCCGAGGCTTTTGCTGTGGTTAGGGAAACGGGACATAGGGTTCTTTCTATGAGGCATTTCGACACGCAGCTCATAGGCGGTGTTATTTTGCATCAGGGCAAAATCTCGGAAATGGCCACCGGAGAAGGAAAAACCCTGGTGGGAACTTTGCCGGTTTACTTGAACGCGTTGACCGGCGAAGGGGTTCATGTGGTGACCGTCAACGATTACCTGGCCAAAAGAGACCGGAATTGGATGGGACCGATTTATGAATTCTTAGGCCTGACCGTGGGCGTGATTCAGCATGACATTGAATTCACGGAAAGGAAGAAGGCCTACGCCTGCGATATCACTTACGGAACTAATAATGAATTCGGATTTGATTACCTGCGCGACAACATGGCGGTTTCGCTGGAAGGCCGTGTTCAGCGCAAATTGAATTACGCCATTGTCGACGAAGTGGATTCGATTCTGATAGATGAGGCCAGAACGCCTCTTATTATTTCCGGCCCCGCGGAAGAATCGACGGGCAAATATTTTAAGGCCCGCAAAGCGGTTATGTCCATGAACGGCTACCGTTACACCAAAGAGGAAACCAGCGCGGAGTGGAAGGCGAAAATCGAAGAGCTGAAAAAACAGTACGATTATCTCGCGGATGAAAAAACGAAAACCATTTCCCTCACGGAATCAGGCGAAAGCAAGGGCGCCAAGTTCCTGGGGGTTGACAATTTGCACGACTTGAAAACTATCAGCGAGCGGCATCAAATCATCACCGCGCTTCGCGCCAAAGAGTTTTTCCAGGGGGACGTGGACTATGTGGTCAATAACGACCAGGTGATTATCGTGGATGAATTCACCGGCAGGCTTATGCCGGGCCGCAGGTTTTCGGACGGCCTGCATCAGGCGCTTGAGGCCAAGGAAGGCGTTAAAATCGAAAGGGAAAATCAAACCTTAGCCACGGTCACTTTTCAGAATTATTTCCGCATGTACAAAAAACTTGCGGGCATGACGGGCACGGCGGAAACCGAAGCCGTGGAATTCGACAAGATTTACAAGCTGGGCGTGGTGGTGGTTCCGACCAACCGGCCGTTGATACGGACGAATTTTTCGGACTGCATTTACCGGACCGAGCGGGAAAAATTCAACGCGGTGGTGAATGAAATCATTGAGATGCACAAACTGGGACGTCCCGTGCTCGTGGGCACGGTCTCTATTGAAAAGTCGGAGCATTTGAGCCAGATGCTCGAAAAACGGAATTTGCCGCACACGGTTTTGAACGCCAAATACCATGAAAAAGAAGCCGAGATTGTTTCCCGCGCGGGGCAGGATAGCGCGGTCACGATAGCCACCAATATGGCCGGCCGAGGAACCGACATTCTCCTCGGGGGTGGCGTCGCGGCCAAAGGCGGGCTTCATGTGATAGGAACGGAGCGCCACGAGTCGCGGCGTATCGACAATCAGCTCCGCGGCCGGTCGGGCCGTCAGGGGGATCCGGGTTCCTCCAAGTTTTTCCTGTCCCTGGAGGATGATTTGATGCGTATTTTCGGCTCGGACCGCATTTCCGGGCTTATGCTTAAACTGGGCATGGAAGAAGGCCAGGAAATTCAGCACCCTCTGGTCACGAAGTCGATAGAGACCGCGCAAAAAAGAGTGGAAGGCCGCAATTTTGAAATCAGGAAGCATTTGCTCGAATACGACGATGTGATGAACCGGCAGCGTGAAATCATTTATGAAGAGCGGCGTATGACTTTAGAGTCCCAGGATTTGTCCGCGCACGTCTTTGACATGATAGAAGACGTGCTGGAACTCGTGATTTCCAGATATTTGAATCCGGACATCCGCGAAGAAGACCAGGACATGGACGCGCTCTTTGAGGCGCTCAAGAATAAATTCGGAATTTCTTTTGATGATTTAAAAAAGGAAGTCTTGGATCCTGAAATTTTATACGAAGACTGTCTGGAACGAATCAAAAAACGTTTTGAAGACAAACAAACCGAGCTCGGCAAGGAACTCATGCTTTATCTGATCCGTTCGGTGCTGCTCCAGATTATTGACGCCAAGTGGAAGGAGCATCTTCGCAATCTCGATGAATTGCAGGAGGGCATTCATCTGCGCGCGTATGGACAAAGCGATCCGCTGGTGGAATACAAACGCGAGGCTTTCCAGATGTTTGAAGAAATGACCGAGACCGTGAAAGAGGACGCGGTGGAAATTATTTTTAAAGTTCAGCCGGTTCGCGAGGAGAGGATAGAGACGGTGCTTCAGACCAGCCGTCAGGAATTGATTCACCGGGAAAGCGCCGGATTGCCGCAACCAGCTGCCGGCAGGCTGATGCAGGAAGCACCCGCTGCCCCGCTGGGAACGCAGGTTCGTCCGGGCCGGGAAGATGAAAAAGCAGTGCCTTACCGCCGCGAAGAGGCCAAGGTCGGAAGAAATGATCCCTGCCCGTGCGGCAGCGGCCGTAAATACAAGAAATGCTGCGGTGGTTAATTCCCTGAAACGGGCCTTTTTTTCAGCGGTTCTTCTTGCCGTTCTTTTCCCGCGGCTTCAGTTTTACTGGCTGGCCTGGGCCGCGCTTGTCCCCCTTTTCCTTGAACTGAATCAGGTCAAAAGCTATAAGCGGGCTTTTGCCATTTCCTACTTCACGGGATTCTTTTTCATCCTTCTTTCCATTCACTGGCTGAAAGAAGTTTCTCCGGTCGGGCTGATTTTGCTTTGCGTCTATCAAGCCTTGTATTTTGGATTCTTCGGACTGATTGCGAAGGTTGTCATGAAGGGCTGCTCAAATTATTTCTCTTCCTCCCGTAAAAGTTTTCTTGCGGGAGTTTTTTTTGAAGTGCTTATTATTCCCGCCGCCTGGGTTTTCTCGGAATGGCTGCGCGCTGAAATCCCCGTGATAGGATTCGGATGGAACCTTCTCGGCTATTCGCAAGCCGGAAATCCATTACTTATTCAGTCCGCCAAATTATTCGGCGTCTACGGGATTTCTTATTTGATTGTGGCGCTTAACACGGCGATTTTTTTAATGCTTGCGCGGCGCGAAAAAAATATACGGTTTTGGGCCGCGGTTTTGGGATTTCTCCCTTTTGTCCTTAACATGTACTCCGGCGCGATGCAATTCCAGGCGCAGACTTCAGGAGACCTGCTTGAATCAGCCGCCAACCGCGGCTTTATCGGGCAGGTCCTGGCCAGCCGCCCGGCAGTCGTAGCGGATGTTGCCGTGGTTCAGGGGAATATCGAACAGGACCAGAAGTGGTCGCCCAATCTCAAGGATTTAATCATTCAAAAATATCTTAAGCTCACGGAATTGGCCAGTTTTGACGGACCTGATCTTGCCGTGTGGCCTGAAGCGGCTTATCCCGGTTTTTTAAACAAGGAATACGCCGGATCCGAGACGCAGGCTCTTTTCAAAAGGCTTGGTTTTTATGTCTTGGCCGGAAGCCCTCATTACGTGAGCGAAACCACGTACTATAACAGCGCGTATCTCGTCTCGGGGCAGGGTGAAATCACGGACCGTTACGATAAAATCCATCTTGTTCCATTCGGTGAATATATTCCCTTTAAAACCGTGCTCTCATTTCTCGAGCCCTACGCCTATTCGCTTGGAATCGGCGACTTTTCCGCCGGAAAAGAATTCAAGGTTTTTGAAATGCCTTTGGACCAAAACCGGGGGAAGGCTTATTTTTCTGTGCTCTTGTGTTTTGAGGATATTTTTCCGGAACTAGCGCGTCAATTTGTGCAGCGAGGTGCCCAGTGCCTGTTCGTGATCACCAATGACGCCTGGTTTGGCAGAACCGGAGCGCCTTTCCAGCATCTTCAGGCTTCGGTTTTCAGGGCGCTTGAAAACGGCGTGCCTGTGGTCAGGGCGGGGAATATCGGGGTTTCCGCTTTTATCTCTGCCAACGGTGAAGTCCAGGACAAAGTCCAGAATGAAAGAGGTTTTGAAACTTACGTGACCGGCGTGCTGACCAGGCCCGTCTTATTCAGTCACCGGCCCACTTTTTACCAATCTTACGGCCATTTTTTCCCTCATGTTTGTTCTGTTCTGGTTCTCTTGGCGCTGCTTCTTTTGTTGCAAAAAAACCTATCGCAGTTCAGAACAGCCCAAGTTTCGACAGCGGAGGGTGGCCCCGGGCTTGCCCGGGGGAACCGGAGCAGTACCAGTCCTTGCGCGAAGCGCAAGGGCAGGTGGCGGCGGAACGAAGTGGAGCCGTCCCTTTTGACTAGAAAAAGAAGAGACGGGAAATAAGAAAAAGGGAATTATTGCAGTGCGATACAATCATTTTTACTTTATTTTTTTTGAATTCAGCCGAAAATATAATAAGCCTATTCATAATAGATAATCAAGTTCCCGGCAGGCTAAGTCGCTGCCGGAGGATTCGTTTTTTTGAAACAAATTCAAAATGGAGAACACATGCCATGCAACTACTAACGCAATTTTCATCAGGAGAGATATGGGCCCTTTACGCGGTTTTGGCCACGGCGGTAGCCGGCCTGCTTTACGCGGGTATGCTCATGGGCCAGGTTTTGAAAGAAGACAAGGGCACCGCGGAGATGCAAAAAATCGCGAAGGCGATCGCATCAGGCGCTAATGCCTATCTCGGCCGCCAGTTTAAAACCATTGTTTTTCTTATCCTGCTTTTGACCGCCGCACTCTACTACACGGCCGGTGAAAAGCATATTGCCGTGGGCCGCGCCTGTGCGTTTCTTATGGGGTCGATTTTTTCCGCTACCGTTGGATTTGTGGGCATGAACCTCGCCGTGCGCGGAAATGTCCGCGTGGCAGCAGCGGCCGGGAGAAAGAGTTTCAGCGATGCCCTTAAAATTGCCTATCGCACGGGTACCATCACGGGCATGCTCACGGACGGCCTCGGTCTTTTCGGAGGAACTCTGATTTTTATGATTTACGGTGAAAAAGCCTATGAGGTTCTTTTGGGGTTTGGTTTCGGCGGCACGCTGCTTGCTCTTTTTATGAGGGTGGGCGGAGGCATATTCACCAAAGCGGCGGATGTTGGCGCCGATTTGGTGGGTAAAATCGAGAAAAATATTCCTGAAGATGATCCCCGCAATGCGGCCACCATCGCCGACAATGTGGGCGACAACGTCGGTGACTGCGCCGGAATGGCGGCCGATATTTTCGAATCTTACGAGGTCACCATTGTTTCAGCCATGATTCTTGGATGGGCGTCATTCGGGCACAAAGGGGTGATTTTCCCGCTTTTAGTGCGGGCCATCGGGGTGGTCAGCTCTATTATCGGGACTTACGCGGTGCGCACCAAAGATGAAGTGCGTGACGCCATGAAAGCCATCAATGTGGGCTTTGTGCTCTCAGCAATTATTTCAATCGTGGGGTTCACTCTGGTCGGTATCGCCTATTTGCGTTTTCCAAACCAAGGAGACCTGCCTGTTTGGGTCACTCTTGGAATTCAGGGGCTGGATATGCGTCCGGTTTGGACCACCATGGTGGGTATTCTTCTGGCCATCACCATTAACCGGCTCACGGAATATTTCACCGATACCAAGCAACCGCCGGTTCAATCCGTGGCTGAATCCTGCCAAACGGGGCACGCAATGTGCATCATCACCGGCTTTGCCTCAGGCTTGGAGAGCACGGTGTGGGCCATTCTGGTGATCGCAATTTCAATTCTGATTTCCGCGGTGATTTATCAGGGGACAAATCCTACGTTCATCGCGTACGGCGTTTCCATGTGCGGTATCGGAATGCTGACGCTGACGGGCAATAACATATCCATGGATGTGTTTGGCCCCGTGGCGGACAATGCCAACGGTATCGGTGAAATGGCGCATATGCCTAAAGAAGCCAGGCAAATTCTGGCTGACCTGGATTCGGTAGGGAATACCACCAAGGCCATCACTAAGGGGATAGCCATTGGTTCGGCGGTTATTGCGGCTATTTCGCTTTTTAACGCCTATATCACGGATATCAGCATGATTACGCATAAATCCTACGCTGAAATCGCGGCCATGCTTTCCATTTCAGACCACAATGTGTTTATCNGTCTTTTGATCGGCGGCGCGATTCCGTTTCTTTTCAGCTCTCTCACCATCAAAGCGGTGGGAAGGGCGGCGTTTTTGATTGTTAAAGAGGTCCGGGAGCAGCTTAAGGACATAGATGTTTGGGAAGGGAGAAAATTGCCGGATTACGCCCGCGTGGTTTCTATTTGCACTTCAGCCGCGCAAAAAGAATTGATACGTCCGGGCCTTCTAGCTATTCTTGCACCTCTTCTGGTTGGGTTTATCCTGAAAAAGGAAGCCTTAGGAGGATTTTTGGCGGGCATGATTCTTTCCGGGCAGCTTTTGGCGGTGTTTATGTCCAATGCCGGAGGCGCTTGGGACAATGCCAAGAAACTGATTGAAGACGGTCTTTACGGCGGCAAGGGATCGGAGGCGCACAAGGCCTCGGTTACCGGTGATACGGTGGGAGACCCGTTAAAAGACACGGCCGGTCCGGCTCTCAATCCGTTGATTAAGGTTATGAATATGGTGGCGCTACTGGCCATCCCTCTAGTGGTGCGCTATGAGAATTCTCAACCCGTTTTTTGGGCTTCTATGGTCGGAGTCGCAGTTCTTGTGGCCATTGTTTTGCACGAACCTAAACCCAACAAGCAGGAGCAGGAGATTCTCTTAAGAGCCTGACCCCTGTTTTAGAGTCAGTTACGCTTGTTTTTCCGCGCCCGATGGATGGCCCACTCATCGGGCGTTTTATTTGTG
>ASOC01000012.1 GCA_000405945.1 Candidatus Omnitrophus fodinae SCGC AAA011-A17 | reverse complement strand
CTGCTGAGTCCGCACAGGGATTGCCGGGGAAGTATTCTGCTTCCGCCGATTTTAATCTGGAATCAATACAAATTACCCGCAACGATAGGAACTGTTGAGAATATTGATCACGCTTCTGATATTACTTCAAACGGTTCGCGTTTCATGGTTCACATCAAAGACGCGCATGCTAATTATGAGGCCCAGAAAAATATCCACCGCATTTTAAACATCCTTCACGAAAAATATGGTTTCAAACTGGTCACGGTCGAAGGCGCGGCAGAACAGCTGGATGCTAGGTATCTTGAATTTTTCAGCGATAGGGAAAGGAATCAAAAGGTCGCCGATTATTTGTTGAGAAAAGGTGAGATTTCGGGAACAGACCTGCTTCTTTTGGATAAAACCGCGATGCGCCCGGTGGGGATTGAAACCATTGAGGATTACGCGGCGAACTTGAATTCTTACCGCCGGGTGTTGGGGGCCAAGGACGAAGCCGACAAATTGATATCCTATTTTGAAAGTCAGCTTGATTTAGCCATGCCCCGGCTGTTAGGCAAGAACCTTTTGAAATTCGTGAAATTGTGGGAGGGTTTTGAAATCCGCCGTAGCGAATTATTGAGCTACGTGGGCGCTGTCGGCAAGGAAGCCGTATCCGCGCTGAAACTTGATTTTTCCAAAATCGAAACGCAAATCGAATGGCCTTTCTTGTGGAGAATTTTGAAGCTTAAGGAGATCGAGGGCAAGCTGGATGCTGAGAAGATTCAGGAAGACCAAGAGCGACTGGCACGTGATTTGCACGCATGGAAAGTTTCGAATGAATTGTCGGTTGAGATGGAAAAATTTAAAGTTAACACAACGAATGCGGCCGCGTTTCAGGAGAGTAAAGATCAAAACGGAGTCTGGACGGCTCGTGCGGTTTTTGAACGGCTTGTCGAAGAGGGCAAAGACCATGGATTTAAGTTTGAGAGTTATCCTCATGAAGCTCTGTATGCGCAACACCTTATTCTTCAAAGCGAGATTGACGCGGGGCAGTTGTTTGAAGAGGTTGCCCGCCTCTCTGACCGCATCCTCGCCGTTCTCGCCAAAACCGATGAAGAAAAACAAGTCATTTCTTTTATCCGCGATATCCGGATGTTCAAGAAAATTTACGGACTCGAGCTTTTTCGAGCAGACGCGGCCCGCCTCAAACTGATGTCTGAAGACTGGCTGCCTTCTAAAATGGCAGCACGGATTGGCCATCTTAAGGAGGCCGCCAATATAGCAAATCATAAAATCGACATAACTTCCTGGCTGGAAAAATTAGACCCCCTGATGAAGGAAGTCCTTCGTTTTTATGAACTGGCCGAAAGGCGAGACGGGGTTTTGATGAAAAACGCGCTTCAAGCTATGAAAAATGAGAGAAAAAGCCGGGCCGTGATCATTACAGGCGGTTATCATTCGGACGGCATCAGGGAACAGTGTAAGCAGGCGGGTATTTCATATATCAGCATTTCACCGAGAATTCGGGAGACCGACACGGACGGCCGTTATATGCAAATCATGATGGGCCAGACGGAGGCAATCAAGGGGTCTTATCTGGCTCCCAAAGAAGTTACCCAGAGCGCGCAAGTTTACGCATTGATGGATGGGCCGAATGGGAACCGCGCTGTGAGCAGGCGGTCTTTGGTGCTTATAGACGCTGCGACAAAAGCCGCTGGGTCCTTGCAACCTGAAGATTTACGAACGGTTTTTCAAAACCCTGTTTTTGGAGAAGATCCAGCGGCTACGCTGGCTCTTGCGGCTTCCCTGGGGGATGCCAACTTGGGTGCTAAAGTCGACGAATTTCTACGCCGAGTTGACACAGAACGGCCAGAACAGTGGTTTGATGCATTGGATCAATGGATAGCTTATGAAACCGGCACTGTCACCGGGTCGCCCTTTCAAACCGAACACCTGGCCTATCTAACGGACCGTTTGCTCCTGGCCGGTAAGGTGGAGGCTTTTTATGAATTGACGGATGCCGCTGTTCGGCGCGTTGAAAGCGAAAAAGAACCGCTTGAAGTTTATTCTCTGACAAGATTGAAACAACTTCGTCAGGAATTGCTGCGTTATAAGAGAGAGAATTTACAATCGGTCCGCGAAATAATCGTCAGAACCAGTCAGTCTATAGGGCGCGACAGACTTTTGGCGTTGGAAACTTTAAAGGGGATTTATGACAGCCCTGAGCTTGTCCCGGGTGATCAGTATTTGCTGCCGCCCTATTTGAGGCGTCTTCAACAGGATGACATGATGGATGTCTATGAGGCGTTGCGGAGACTTTTCGATGATTTGCCTGAGGTTTTTGTTCCGTATGAAGAATCTGATTTTCCGAAATTGCCAGGCCGGCCGGAAATAAACAGGGAGTTACATTATCGTTTGAGAAATTTGAAATCTTTGCTGAACCGGGGTCTGTTTTGGATGCCCCCGATTTATGATGCGGTGGGGCCAATCACAGATGCTTTTGATGGGCTTAATCAACAGCAGCCCGATTTCAGACCTTTGTTGCGGTTTTTGCGGGACGATTATTTTTTTCTACCCACGGGCCAGCCCTCTCCTGAATTATTGCGGCAACTCGAACAATCCCGGCCCGTCAGTCTTTTGAGACGATTGCGCGCCAGGCTTGAGAATGTATTGCCGGAAGATGATTTGCGGGAAGGCCACGTACAACTGCCATTTATTGCTGAACCGGATATTCCCGTGCTATCGCGTGTGCGGCCTCTTGTTCGTCAGATGATTGAGGTCGCCGCGCCTAAGAGAAATCCGCTACCGTTTCCCACACTTGTCAACCGCGTCCGCGAGGTTTTTCCTTATCGAAGCCCGGATCTGCTGCCTGCATGGCGAAGGCTGGCGGATTTTGCGACGAGTCCTGAGATCGTAACACCGGATTTTGAAATCCAACCCGAACTATTACGTCAATTACGTGAAGGAATTGTGATTGAGCCGTTTAACCGCTTGATCATAGAGGTTGTCCGGCTTGTGAATAATCCCGAGAGTTTGCGAAGTTTACCGCCAGTCGTCGAAACGGAGCAGGGGCCTTTCCGATTGCTGGGTTTGACACGGATTTTTAATCGATTGGGGTTGGAAATTGTCAGACCATTCATTCAATCCGAACAATACACCAGACTAAACGCGGCTTTAAATATGCCTGTTCCGCAAGAGTTACTGTCACGATCTTTGCCACCGATTTTTCCTGAATTTTTAAATGTGATTAACGAAAACGCTGCAAGATTTTTACCGTCGCTGCCCGGGCCGTCAGGCCTGAATCGTTTGACTGAAGATCTGGGGGTTCAGCCTGTGCCTTCTCGGGCGATTGAAGGGCTTGCGCTTGTTCTGACAAGTCCGCTGATAGCCACGCCTGAATTAACGGTGGTGCCGACTGTGGTGACATTACCGGCAGAGGTGTTGAATGGATTGAGGAATTTAATTCCAGTGGCAGTAGTGGCCGTGAATCGATCTGGATTTATCGAGCCGGTGAGTGTGCCGGGTATTTCGAGGGCAGTGACCCAGCCGGAGCTTGTGAGCTTGCTGAATGAGTTGGAGAGAGTGATCAGTGTTCCGAGTGTGGCTGAGATCACGCGGTTGACGGAAGAATTGCCAAATTTGCCTGTGAGAGTGGAGACGGCAGAAGCGTTGGTGAGGTTAGTGACTGTGCCGAGTGTGGCGTCGCCTGAATTAACAGTGGTGCCGGGAGTGGTGAATTTACCGGCCGAAGTGTTGACTGGATTGCGTGAGTTGATACCGGTCGCAATAGCGGCAGTGAACCGTGCTGAGTTTCCCGCGTCGGTGAGAGTGCCGGGATTGCCCGGGTTAGTGACGAAGGCGGAGTTGTTGAGCGGGTTGAATGAGATCGGTCGAGCGTTGGTGTTGCCCGAGGTTGAAGATGTGGAACGAGTGAGTGAAATACTGAGAGCTGGTCGTTTGGATGAGACGGGGATAGAGGCGTTGGTGAGTTTGGTGAGCGCGGCGCGGCCCGTGGTGATTGAGTTGCCCGGGGAAGTGCGAGAAAGCCTGAGGGGCTTGGTGCCGCAGGCTGTGCGGGTGGTGGAAGCGCCTGAGTTTCCAGTATCGGTGAGAGTGCCTGGATTGCCCGGGTTAGTGACGAAGGCGGAGTTGTTGAGTGGGTTGAATAAGATCGGTCGAGCGTTGGTGTTGCCCGAGGTTGAAGATGTGGAACGAGTGAGTGAAATACTGAGAGCTGGTCGTTTGGATGAGACGGGGATAGAGGCGTTGGTGAGGTTGGTGAGTGGTGCGCGGCCCGCGTTGGTTGAATTGCCCGTGGAAGTGAGAGAGGGGTTGAGGGGCTTGGTGCCGCAGGCTGTGTTGGCGGTGGAAGCGCCTGAGTTTCCCGCGTCGGTGAGAGTGCCGGGATTGCCCGGGTTAGTGACGAAGGCGGAGTTGTTGAGTGGGTTGAATGAGATTGGTCGAGCGTTGGTGTTGCCCGAGGTTGAAGATGTGGAACGAGTGAGTGAATTACTGAGAGCTGGTCGTTTGGATGAGACGGGGATAGAGGCATTGGTGAGGTTAGTAACAGCGCCGAGTGTGGCGACGCCTGAGCTGACAGTGGCGCCGGAGGTGGTGACTTTACCAGCCGAGGTGTTGAATGGATTGCGGGAATTGATTCCAGTGGCAGTAGCGGCTGTGAACCGTGCTGAGTTTCCTGCCGAGGTGCAAGTGCCGAATATCCCGAGGCCAGTGACCAAGCCTGAGCTTGTGAGTTTGCTGAATGAATTGGGGCGAGTGATCAGTGTTCCGAATGTACCGGAGATTGCGCGATTGACGGAAGAGTTGCCGAACTTGCCAGTGAGAGCGGAGATTCCTGAAGCATTGGTGAGATTGGTGACAGCGCCGGGTATAGCGACACCTGAGCTGACAGTGGTGCCGAACTTGAATTTACCGACCGAGGTGGTGACCGCATTAAGGGTGTTGATTCCAGTGGCAGTAGTGGCGGTAAACCGTGCTGAGTTTCCAAATGAGGTGAGCGTGCCGAATATCCCGAGGCCAGTGACGAAGCCTGAACTTATCAATTTATTGAATGAGCTGGGAAGAGTGATCAGTGTTCCGAGTGTGCTTGAGATCACGCGGTTGACGGAAGAGTTGCCGAACTTGCCAGTGAGAGCTGAGACAGCGGAGGTATTAGTGAGGTTAGTGACAGCGCCGGGGATAGCGACACCTGAGCTGACAGTGGTTCCGAACTTGAATTTACCGGCTGAGGTCGTGACTGCGTTAAGGCCTTTGATTCCAGTGGCCGTTACAGCCGTGAACCGTGCTGAGTTTCCCGCTGAAGTGCGAGTGCCAAATATTCCGAGGCCTGTGACAAAACCTGAACTTATCAATTTATTGAATGAGCTGGGAGGAGTTATCACTGTACCGAGCGTTGCTGAGATTACGCGGTTGACGGAAGAGTTGCCGAACTTGCCAGTGAGAACGGAGATTCCTGAAGTATTGGTGAGATTGGTGACAGCGCCGGGTATAGCGACACCTGAGCTGACAGTGGTGCCGAACTTGAATTTACCGGCTGAGGTGTTGAATGGATTGCGGGAATTGATTCCCGTGGCCGTAGAGGCCGTGAACCGTGCTGAGTTTCCAAATGAGGTGAGCGTGCCGAATATCCCGGGGGCTGTGACAAAGCCCGAGCTTGTGACCTTGCTGAATGAATTGGGGAGAGTGATCAGTGTCCCGAGTGTGGCAGAGATCGCACGGTTGACGGAAGAATTGCCAAATTTGCCGGTGAGAGCAGAGACAGCGGAGGCATTGGTGAGGTTAGTAACAGCGCCGAGTGTGGCGACGCCTGAGCTGACAGTGGCGCCGACGGTGGTGACTTTGCCGGTTGAGGTGTTGAATGGATTGCGTGGATTGATTCCAGTGGCAGTCGCGGCGGTGAACCGTGCTGAATTTCCAACTGAGGTGAGCGTGCCGAATATCCCGAGGCCAGTGACCAAGCCTGAGCTTGTGAGATTGCTGACTGAATTGGGGCGTGTGATCAGTGTTCCGAGTGTGCCGGAGATTGCGCGATTGACGGAAGAATTGCCGAACTTGCCTGTGAGAATTGCGACGGCGGAATCGTTGGTGAGGTTAGTGACTGCGCCCAGCATTGCGATGCCCGAATTGACTGTGGTGCCCGCATTGAATTTGCCGACCGAGGTGGTGACCGCATTAAGGGTGTTGATTCCAGTGGCAGTAGTGGCGGTAAACCGTGCTGAGTTTCCAAATGAGGTGAGCGTGCCGAATATCCCGAGGCCAGTGACCAATCCTGAGCTTGTGAGATTGCTGAATGAATTAGGGGGAGTTGTTTTTACTCCTTTGACCGAACGGATTATTTCTCTGACTAATCCCCTTGTTCCGGGCACGGAAGCTGAACTTGTCGTGCCTTTGGCGGAATTGGTCGCGGTCACCCAGCCGGTTGTGAGTTCCGCAGCNAACATTGCGGNCAATTTTTACCCGNCCATTTTTTCTTCACCAGACAGGATTGATTCTTTTGCGACCGCCATTGCCGCATCGCTGGGTGTTTTGGGTACCCCCGCATTGCAGGCAAGTCTTCCCGCTATTATTCGTTTTTCCGGCGGNTTCAGTCGCAAAGGCGGATTTATTCGCCGGGCTGGCAAGGTTGGATTCTCTGATGAACCCTGTGCCTTCCCTTGAATCGACGGTGGCCGAGCTAGCGCAGACGTTACCCGCTATTGTGGCTGGCATCTCCCAGGTCAGGGAAGGATTCGAGACTTTATCTGGTATCCCCGGGCCTGCGGTGCCGTCTCAAATCATTCCCGTGAATCAAGTGATTACTTCGTTGGCAGCAAATGTTGGAATATTAAACCGACAGCTGGCTGCGCTGGCGCAAGCGCCTGATTTGGCGCCCGATGTAAGAAGGCGACTCGACGTCCTGTATCAACTTCTTAATCAAATCAACTTGCCGCCGATCAATGTTCTGAATAATACGCCCACGCCGGCTATCCTGGTTACTCCGCAGCTGCCGCAAATCGAGCAGGCCGTGAATGCCATTGCCTCCGTGGTGGTGCAGTTGTTTGAAACTAATGGATTGCCCAAATTTTTATTTGCTCCATCCGTGAACGATACCTTTGTCAGTCCTCCCGAACGGTTTCCGCTAGATAGATTTTCCGTGCCCGCACGCCGGCAAGCGGCCTATTTGGTGGAAGCGCTTAGAAGGAAGGAGGCTGAAACGCAGGTGGGTGCTGAGGCTGTAGTGACTGTGGTCCGGGCAACGGAATCCGTTGAACCTGATTTCCCGGAACTATTGAGGCGTATCCTTTTGCTCGAAGCTTTTCCGGACCTTCTTATTCCCAATCCCGTGTTCGCGTATCACACTCCCGAAAGGCCGGTTGTTTCTGAATTTCATGACATTATTCGCAGAACTTACGCGGACCTCTTGCAGGAAAATCATACCGACGCAGGTGCCGTGATTTTAAATTTTGGAAACAGAATGCCCTCGCGGAGAGATGTGATGACCATGATTGCCCCGCAGACTTTTAACACAAAACTGTATGTGCGTTTCGTCGTTTACGAAGGGGCTGATGAAAACCAGGTAAGGGAACTCGCGGACTGGGCCCGCAGCCGTTTGGATATGAAGGGTAATCCTATCGGGGACAGGTTTGATATTGTGATAGCGCCGGAAGATAAAGCCGCGCGATTCATCGGAAACATCCATTTATTGCGACGGCCCGGCCGGGACGAGAGAACCTTGTTTGAGCTACTAAAAAACGCTTCACCTGTGATCGAGAACCAAACCGACTATTTCGCGCGTTCCGTTTATTACGCGGATCAGCCCGTTTTGCGGGAGATGACGAATTTACCCAAAGCGGCCTGGCGCGTGTTTTATCCCGTCGGACGAAAACGGTTTATCAATGATTTGCCTTATACGGCCGTCAAATTGGCCAGAGCGGCCCTGATTAGGGACCAACTGCCTGAAGCGGATAAAAGAGAATTCCAGCTTCAGCCGCGTACCGACCTCTTTCGCTTTGTGCCCGGAGAGCTTTCCCAACTTCTTTCCGCTTTTGCGGCCAATATGCGTCGTCTCTTAGCAGCCGCCTAGGGCGAGCAACCCACCCGGTTGCCGAAGAGCAGGCAGTGCCGCGCGACTGGCGCGGTGCAGCTTAATCCTACAGCCCGCTCGGCTGCCTGACCAAGCAGTGCCGCGCGACTGGCGCGGCGCAGCCTAATCCTGCAGCCCGATCCATCCGATCGGGCCTGCCGGATCAAGCCGTCACCCGCGGCCTGTACGAGCTGGCCCACCCCCATCTTTCCTGTTGCATCCTCTTTCAGCATCATAAGATTTGATTTTTTATGCCAATCAGGTATAATCCGTTTTTCGAACTTTTACTTTTCGCGAGCGTAGCTCAGGGGTAGAGCACTACCTTGCCAAGGTAGCTGTCGAGGGTTCAAATCCCTCCGCTCGCTCCAAAGCCTAAAAATGAATTAAGTTTGGGTTATGGGGCAGATCGGCGAAGCTGGCAGTCCCAAGCCTCCATAAAATTCTAATGAAGCTTGGGACAGACGCGTCCTAAAAATTTAATCGGGCAGGTGGCGGAACTGGCAGCACCTGCGCCTACAAGGCGCAGTGCAGCCCCAAGCAACCCTATAAATATTCAATGAAGCTTGGGGCAGACGCGTATACATTTTAGGGCACGTGGCGAAACTGGCATACGCGCAAGACTTAGGATCTTGTGGGGTAACCCGTGGGGGTTCAACTCCCTCCGTGCCCAGGAAATTCAGCAAATCAGAAAGGAATTATTGCCTTGAAAGTAGCCGTGAAAGATGTAGCCCCCTGCGAAAAACTATTATCGATTGATATTCAGGCCGAGGCCATCCGGGAACAGTACGAGCTGGTTTACCGGGAGATCGCGAAAGTCGCGAAAGTGCCTGGATTCAGGCCCGGCAAAGCGCCGCGTGATGTGATTTCCGTTCATTATAAAAATGAAGCCCGCGAAGAAGTGATTAAGAAGCTGGTTTCCAAGACCCTCCATGAAGCCCTTGAAGAAAAGAAACTCGAGCCCATTTTGCATCCGGAAATCAAGGATGTGGATTTCACGGAAAATAAGCTAAGCTACACGGCTCATATTGAAGTCAGACCTGAGGTCAAGATTTCCTCTTACGCGGGTGTTAAGGTGAAAAGGAATCCAATCATGGTTGAGGAAAAAGAAATCGATCAGGTGATCGACCGCCTGCGCGAAGGTTTTGCTAAATTCATCCCCGTCGAAGACCGTGGTCTTGATTACGGCGATTTCATTATCGCCGACCTTAAGGTCTTGGTTGATTCCAAAGAAATTGAGTCGCGCCAGGATGACTGGATTGAATTTAAAGAAAAGACTTTTTTGCCGGAGTTCGCGGCAACCCTTAAAGGCACCAAATCCGGCGAAGCCAAGGATATTGAGGTCAATTTTCCGGCTGACTACGCGGGCAAGGAAGTGGCTGGAAAAAAAGGCCTGTTTAAAATCAAACTCAAGGAAATTAAAGCCCGCGTGCTGCCCGAAGTGGACGCAGATTTTATCAAGGAAGTCGGTGAATATAAAAGCGCAGATGAACTTAGGCAGGCAGTGAAAAGAGACCTGGAGGCGGAGAAGGAGAGCCAGGAAGAGCACCGTCTTCAGAATGAAATCCTTGAAAGTTTGGTCAAGTCGTCACAATTCTCGCTCCCAAAAAAAATGGTAGAGCGCCGTCTCGATCATCTGGTTGAACAGGCTTTGAGCAATATGATGTATCAGGGTGTGAAGCAGGAGGACGCGTTGAAGGAAAAAGATAAGTTCCGCGAAAAACTCCAGGCCGAGGCTGAAAAACAGGTGCGCCTCAGCTTTATTCTTGATGAGATTGCCACGCGCGAGAAAATGGAAGTGACGGAAAAAGACCTTGAGAAGAAATTTGAAGAAATCGCCAAAGAGGTCAAACAGCCTAAGGAAAAAGTGGTGGAGTATTATGCCAAGGAGCATTTGATCGAGAATTTGGCCGTGCAGATTTTGAATCAGAAAACAGCCCGGTTTTTGAGGGAAAAAGCGGAGATTATCCAGTGAACAAGGCTGAAAAGGAGGTTCCTATGAGTTATTTGGTGCCGATGGTGATTGAGCAAACCGGTAGAGGAGAACGCGCGTACAACTCACTGGCCTCGGCCATAGCATCCGTCTTTTGCTTGCTCAACCTTTCGTGCTCTTCGGTCTGAAGTCTTTCTTTCTTTTGTTCCAGTGCCTTGATATCCTCATCACGGGCACCGAAATGTTTCAGCATATCCTTCATCTGCTCTTCCGGAAGTCGGTCTCTTTTCAGTTCTTGCTGCATTTGCCGCGCTTGGTTAATCTCGGCATCTAATTGAGTGATATTTCTTCCCAACTTTTCCTCATTCGCTTCAGCTTGCGCGACATCTTTTTCAGCCTTGAGCAAAATATAGTTTTCGAGTTCTTCCGGCAGTTCTTCATCGCCAAGAGCCCTAGCCAGCGCGTAGAATTCTCTGGCCCTTGGCAATTGAGTCTTCCCCTCTTTGGCCAATCTTAACGCCTCGTCGAGAAGTAGTTTACGCAGCTCGGCTTTTTCGTCTGCGTCAAGCCCGTTATGTTTCAAGGCTTCCTCGCGCGAGGGATCCAGGGCAACAATAGCGCGATTGCTCTTGCTCAAGCCTTCATAGTTACGAATCATACCGGATTCATCTTCATTGGCCATAGCCTCATGCAAGGCTATCGAACGCTTTCTGGCCTCATATTCTTCTTTCTGAATCAGATAAGCTTTATAAGTAGCCGGATATTGCGCCTGCTGCTGGATGGTTTCGGCTAGCTCTTTCACCCGTGTGTATTTCGCATTCTGAACCGCTACCTCATCCGATTCCGCAGCCTCTTTGAGAAGCGCCTCAATCTCGGTCTGCTTGTCCGCCAATTGCGTCTTGTCAGCCTCGGTCGTTATTTGATAGCCCTTGCTTCCCGCCCCCTTTCCGTCCGCCGTAAGATGCTGTTGCACAGTGTCGACAATGGGCAGGAACCCAAATTCAGACATAATGTTGTTGATGATTTCGCGGTCTTCGGCCGTGGCAAAAGTTTGAGCCAGCCATTTTTCGCCTTTGCTGACCAATTCCCTTTCAGGATTAATCATGGCCTGAATCAAATACCCGATCATTTCCTCCACCACACGCATATCCTTATCAATGTAACCGCCGGCCAGCAGGTCTTTTTTGCCCGCCTCATACCCCTTGGTACGCTTGAAGCGGCGGACAATTTCATCCCTCTGCTTATTGGTGAGAACATTCCAGTAATAGAAGTGTGAAAGCTCATGCGCCGCATTTTTCTGCACGAACAGGAACTTTTGCAAACGGCCCTTGTGGTCTTCGAGATTCTCGTTGCCGCCAATGCCCATCAAGGACACCATGCCGATATTGCCGGTAGCGCCAAAACGCCGGACCACAACCTTGGCCCCTTCATAAATTCTCCGCTTGATAAGAAGGGTGGCTGCCGCTTTTTCATCCAGCCCTTCCCGGGTCATCAGTTCATCCACGCGCGCCCTTTCTTCTCTTATCACCTGATCGATAGTGCCCGGCATGATATTGCCGTCCGGAATATCCTCCGCCCTGGCGTAGGAGACAATCTTGCCGTATTCATCGGCTTCCGACGGAGCCACCACAAACGCGGCGCCGTGGTGTATATCAAACTCGAACTGTTTATTGATGTAAATTTGCGTGTACATAAGCGACAGATAAAGCTCGCGGTCCGTGGTTTGATCCACAATAAGGCGATTATCGAGAATCGGCTTCAGCATGGCATCGAATTGGCCTCTGCCATCCAACTTGTCTGTATTGCCATTTTTGTAATTCCAGGCCCAAAGCGACATATCCTTTGCCGAGGCCGTTTGCACCACAACTGTTCCGTCTTCCAATCTAGCGGGTTTCTGGTAGTCCCGGCCGTCATAGAGAATTTCCTCGATTTCAGCCAGGCGGGCTTTAGCGCCGGCCAAAGCCGTTTGGTTCGCCTTCGCTTCCGCTTCATTGGCCGGCTTCTTTGCCACCAGGCCTTTAATCTGGCTCTCCAGAGCCGCCTTTTCATCAAGCATGGGTTTAACTTTATCGGAAGTCATTGGCTGCTCGGCAATAAGCCCGCGTTCAATGAGTATCCGGACAAATTCCTGCTCCCCTATTCCCATTTCTGCCAGCTGTTTTCTGACCTGTTCATCCCAAACCCCTTTGTCATCCATCAATTTCTTCTCTGCTATAAGCTCCTTGACCCGATTCATCAGGCCGTTGAGTTTGGTTTCCTGATTATTATTGTGTGAGTTTCTCCTCTCCCGGTGCTCTCTAACATGTTCAATCGCCCTTTCAATCACTTCCCAGGCCAGCGTCGGCTGCGCTTTGGCCGTAAGTTCCAGTGCCAATTTCTGCCATCCGGCCAATGCGCCTTCCGTGACAGTCTCGCCGCCGCGCTGATGCTTCAAATATTCAAGGGCAACCGGTATCACATCCGCTTCGCGAATCAAATTCCGGGTCTGCGTTTTAGCCCATTTCTTGACTTCAATACGGGCACGGTCAAAATCCGAACGGTCATGCTCGATAGCCAAAGCCCAAGCCTTCATTCTTTCCAGCACGGTCCGTGACGCGTCGGTCTTCTTCATTTCGATTTGACTCATCAGGGCCCGCGCTTCTCTGAATTTGGTCTGGTCCGGAGCATTGCCGTCAAGAAGCTTCTGAATGTCGCCGGAAGTCAGCGGATCCACCCTTTTTGAAACCATTTCCGACAGCAGCGCCTCCGGATCCTGCGTATAGCTCGGCCGGTCCAGGAAAAACCACTGATACGCTTCGTCGTCGATAAACTTTCTCAGACGTTTTCTGAGCGTGTCATCATCTTCGTCCGCAGAACCTTTCTTAATCAAAAGCGCGGCCGAGAAAATATGCGCCAAGCTGTCCACCAGCGTCATATCGCCTGTCTTATAGCGTATCCAGTGGGCAATGGTTTCCTTCCAGTCAACCGTCTTGCGGCCCCGGCTCTTGCTCAATCTTTCCTTGACCTGCTCCACTTCAAAGCTGTCAAATCCGAAGTCCTCAAGAATGCTATCGCGTCTTTCAATTTTAAGGGCCGCCTCAACAGCTTTAATACGGGAGTCAATATCCGCGGAGCCGAGAACGCCCATGGCCTCTTCCGCGCGCTGGAGAACATTGAGACGTTTGGCCTCGTCACGCACGGCTTCCAGCTCCCTAGTCAACGCGGCAATATCCTGCTCTTTCTTGTCCTTTTTCGCTGCCTCAAGCTTTTTCTCCAAATCAGCCACGAGCTCCTCAGCTTTTTTAACAGTGGGTTGCGCGGCCCGGATGGCTTTTTGATAGGCTTCAAAACGCAGTGCTTCGACATTTTTACGCAGGGCCGCAGCCTTCTTCTCATCTCCTTCTTCGTCCGCCGCATCGATTTTGTCATTAAGCTTTTTAATTTCTGTTTGCAGGTCCGCATTCGCATATTGATGAAGCGCTGACAGGACTTCGTGCAGTTCGCTGTAAGTCAACTCCTTGGCCAGGGCCACGGCCGCGCGGCTTTCAGCATCACCGTTTTCCGCATCTTTCTCGATCTTATCCGCATCGTGGAAGTATCCCAAATTGATCTCGGGACGGGAGTGCGCGTAAAACTCTTCCAGCATATCCGAGCGAATAATCTTTCCGACATACGCGGAATCAATACCATGCATCATGACCAGCCAGTCGAGATGCCAAGTGTAGATATTGGCCGTGCTTTGCGGCCCGCCTTCAGAATCAATGCCGCCGCTAATGTCGGTAGAATCTCTGGTTTCCTCCGAATAGCTCTTGAATGCCAGCTTGAAAGTGCGTTTTTGACCGAAACGCTTAATCACATCCGTTAACAGAACCTTCAGTAATTCCTCGTCGGTCTTCGCCAGCTCAAGAATTTTTCGAATGTGGTCCGGATTCGAAAGATCCCAACCTTGCTCAGCAATCATCGCTTTCAGTGCTTTGAGTTTTCCCGGAACCTGCTCATCCCTTCGTGTCATCTGAACCCGGATGGCATCACCCAGTTTTTTCAGCGTTTCTTCATTGCTCAGGATATGTTCAATTTCATCGCGGAATTTGTCCGCGTCCTGCGCTTTAATATCAAGGGCAGGCTCATTCACGGCCTCGCCAGTTTTATCCGCCTCCGCCTTGTAAACCCGCAGCACTTCCAGATAAGCGTTGTAGCGAGGATTCTGCGCAGCCCTTTCCTTGATAAAACTCAGAAATTCATCATACTTATAAGTGAATATGTATTTGCCCTTTTCGCTGTCATAACTGCCGGACAGACTTGCTTGTAATTCCTTTCTTTCTTTAACCGCGGCTTCATCTTGGGAGCTTTCCAATTCCTGAATGCGTTTTTGGAGGCGGAACTTACGGTATTCAGCCTCGATATTCACCGCGTTCACCTTCATGCCACGGATTTTCTCAAGGACCTTGTCCGCCTCGGGAGCGATTCCCGGATCATGTTTTGAGGCTTCCGCAAGATCCCGCATGGCCAAATCCAAATCCTCCTGGCTGTGCAGCATCATATACCGTTTGAAATGCGCCAAACCGCGGTGGTAATAGAGTCTGCCGGACTGACCCCTTGTCTGCCGCTGCAAATCTTGATCTGTTTCCGTCAAGCCAATCACTTTGGTCAAATCCTGAATAGCCTGATCCCATTCCGCGCGTGTCACCTCACCCGTGGTGCTGAGAGCGGCCGCTCGATTTCCAAAGAAACTGGCCAAATAAGCCCTGGCGGTGCGGAGCTTATGCGTTTCCTCGGTGCGGCCTTTCACAATGGTCAACGCTTTATCAATGGCACGAATCAGATAATCTTCAATGCTTTCTCTATATGTAAATTGCCCGTCCTTCGCCACGAATTCATAAGAAACGCCTCGGATCGTGATCGTATTACCCATAACTTCATGCCTTAACTTCATCGCGGGCTTGCCGTCTTCCTGAACATCAGAGATCACAACCAGTTTTTCCACTTCCTGTCCGTTTTCCGTAACCTTTTCCAGGACAAGCCGGCCCTTGCTTCCATCCGGAAGCGTGACATCCGTTCCCTTGTCAGCGCCCGCTTCAGTCGGAATCGTTCCGCCCGCGAGTTCGTTTGAGCGAATACCGTACCAGCGGTCAAAGAACTTTCTCACCTGGGTCGTGTCCGTGCCGGCCGCGGCGGTGAGCATATCTTCGAGTTTGATTTCGCTTTCCATGTCCAGAGACTCAACCAGCATCTGCAAAGCTTCAAAAATGGCGGCCCGCTCCGGAAGCCGCTTGGGATCTGCGGCCACTCCGTACAAGAAAGCGATTTCGCGGAATGTCGTGGGATTGTCCAAATTAAACCCTTTCATGATTTGCTGCGCGTCGCGGAGATTAACATTGGGATTGCGTTTCAATCTTGCCAGGCCCAGCAATTCCCACATATTCCAATCTTTGGGCGCCTTGCCGCCTGCGCGGTGCATTTGAATGATCTGTCCCAGTCTGGCGATATTAGCCTCCGCCTTCACCTCATTATCCGCCCTGTTTGTGAAGGTCAACTGATCTCCGGACAGCCTCACTCCATAAGTTATAGTGTCTATCGTGATTTCCACACTCTTTCCTGCCTTTAGATCCGCGGCAGGAATCTTCTGCGTTTGCAGTTTTCCGTCTTTATCCCGGTACGAAAGCGTCAAGGGACGGCTCCGCGTTGCTTCGCCGCCACCCGCCACCTGGGCGGGTACTGCTCCGGAGTCCCCGGGCAAAACCAGGGGCTCCTCCGCTGTGTCGGCGTCGGCGTCATTCATTTCAAGTCGGACTTGTTTGCCGCCGATATTAAGCGTCATGCTGCCGCTTATTTTTTCGATTTCCTCAAGCTCCCAGATTTCGGTTGCCGGGGCAAACATGGACAGCACATCGACCATGGTGATGCCGAGATCCGCATACTGCGGCAGACGGAGAATATCCTGCAGTTCGCCGAGCTTGATAGCGGTCAGTTTGGAAATGTATTTGCGCGCGTAATAATCGCTCTGCTTAATAGCCTCTTCACGGGACACTCCCTGCTCCTCCACCAGATACTTGATAAAGGCCTCTTCAAACCTGAGGTAAATATCCCGTAGCGCCGTCCCGCGCTCGTCAATAGCTTTGGCCGCGTCCCTGGCCCTGGTCTGGGCCTGGGAAGCCGCTTCCCGCCGCTCCTCATAGCCCAGATAGTAAGGCGCGTCAATTTCGTGAATAGGCTGTGCCGGATTCACCGTAACCTCAACCTTATCGTTAAAACCAAGCTTAACGCTGCCGTCAGCGTTTCTCGTGGCCTGATATTCTCTGCCCTTTAACTCGATTCCCGCTTCCGGAGCTTCAGGGATAACGGAACCATCCACGGTGATCGTGCCTTCCTTGCTTCTGCTGACTTGCGCTTTGCTTCCATCAGGCAATTCGATTTCAAATTGATCTTCCGTATCTTTGGGCAACGCTCGAGAACCATCAATCTCAACGGATTCGCCCGCGCGGAAACGGAACCATCCTTTTCGAACGGAAACCAGTTTCAAAAGCCCGTCCACCTGTTCAACGCGATATTCACGGCCATTGGACAGCTTAACGGTTTCGCCTATTTCAAGCTGAGTGCCTTTCTGAGTGCCTTTAACCCAAAGATGATTTTCCTTGTCCCTCTGAAGGCTGACTGACTCGCCCCCGACCGTCACCACCCCGTAAGTTCTGGCCTGCTGATGGGAAATAGTCACCGCTCCGGTTTGCTTGTTCATGGTCACCTGGAGTTCCCGCTCCTGGTAGCCGAATTTTGACTTAACCCATCTCCACGGGGCACCCAGGACGCCTTCACCTTTTTTGCGCACAGACCCGTCCGAACCCACCATAATAGTGCCGGTACTACCCTTTAAGTCGATGGCTGCGCCGTTGATACGGAGCGTTTCGCCGTCCAGCATCACCACAAGTTTTCCCGGACTGTCGGCTGTTTTGGCGGCGCGTGAAGCATTCAGGCTTTCCTGAGCGGCAGCCACCACGGCCTGCCTGCTTTCACCCGACGCATTGGCCACATTCACGGCATTATCAAGCGCCGCTCTTCTCTCAGCGCGGTTGCTTGCGCGGCTGAATTCACGGTAGCTCGCGCTTAAAACCGTTTTGTCTTGCCCGCCGGTAATCAACGTCCAAAGCTTTCCGACCAATTCTCCCAGTCCTCCACCTGCCACGGCCGCCAGGCCAAGTTTCGCGGCCAACACCGGCAACGCCAGCCATCCCACAGAACCACCCACAAAGAGGCTAAGCACCATTCCGCCGATCGCAAACCAGCCGGTTGGGGTCTTGAGCGTTCCCTTGATGCCCCGTTCTCCGAAAAGCGCATTCGTAAAGGTCAATCCCAATTGTTTTCTCTTAACTGAGCCTTTGGTGCCGGCCACGATGGACACAACCGGCAAATCTCTCACCGCGCTAAGCATCTTTTCAAAAATACCCGTGCCTTCAAGATTCGTGAGCCAGACGTTGAGCCTCTCCCAAAGATTTCTCCCTCGCATGCTGTCCGGGATCTTCTTTTCCTGGTCCAGCGCATCCCCCGCCTGAAAAGCCTGTCTAAAGGCCGCTATCTGAATCTCCCGGGCGTGGTCCGCGTAATATTTCTTGTCATAGGTCTGGCGGTATTGGCCGTGTAATTTCAAATACCGCTTGAGAGTGTCCGGATTAAGATTGCCGCCGCTCCATTTCATGAGTTCATTCCACAATTCAGGATCGTCCTCACGATTCTGCTCAGCTTCTCTAATCAGTTCCAGAGCCAGCATATCGTCTTCGGTCAGCTTCATGCCGGAGGTAAGCACCATGAGATTGAGCCCTATTTTGGAAATAGAATCTTTTCTAAGATCCCAAATTGGGTACCCGAAAGAAGCGCCGATACGATTAACCACAAATCCGAACACAAGAACACGCGACACAAGCGGCCAGACCTCATACTTTCTCCAGAAATTGCGCCATCCCATGCTCACCTGCGACCAAAAAAGGCCTTTTTTCCCGAATTTGTCCAACAGTTTGGCCAGCCATGGCTGCGGCGGAGTAGCATCTCGCAGAGCGCTCTCAATTCTTTTCTTTTTTTCCTGGTCCATCTTCTCGACCGTCGTGCCATCTTCCTGCGCGGCGCTCTCAAGCCTCTTGGCAATGATTTTTTCGCGAATGCCGAAAACACCCAGATTGATTTTCGCCCAACGGACAATGCGCGGCGATTTAAACCAGCTAAAAAGACCCGCGACAGCAAGCCCCGTCACCGGCACTGCCAAAAACGGCAAGCCGAGTGCCACACCGGCCACCACGCCCGTCGACAACACAGACCCGCCAATCATAAGTTTTTTCTTATCCAGCTTGCTTTTCCGCGCTTCCGCTAATTTGGCTTTGGCTTGATTAAACTTTTTCCCAAACCACCGCCAGGTCCTGGCAATCACATGTTTCTTAACCGTCCGGTTCTTTTCCGCTTCCGCGGCAGCGGCTTTCTCGGCCTTTCTCTGATTTTCCAGCTCTTCATCCTGCCTCAAGACTTCCGCTTCATAAACGGCGCGGGCGTCATCGCGTTTATCCTGGCGCGTTTGAAATTCCGCCATTTTTGAACGCATATTCAGCTGATCATGGTGCTCGTCCACTTTAGCGGCAAAAACGCCCTGAACCGTTCCCTTGCGAAGCCCGAATTGCAAAGCCAATTCCGCTATGCCGGCCTCCCTATTCTGTTGAACCATGGCGCGGCGCAGGGCAATTCTCACCATGCGCTGTTGGGCATCCGTAAGCGGTGGATTCGTAAGTGACCCATCGCCAAATAGGGCTTGCATGGCCTTGCCCATATCCGTCGCGCCGGAATCATCTTCGTCCAGTTCTTCTGCAGCATCTTTCAAGCTGCCATGAATGACCGTAAGCGTGCCGAGAATATTTTCGTTGATCAGCTCCATGGGTATAACACGGTTTTCGACCAGCGCGCGCATGACATTCACAATAGCTTCCTGAACATTGCCGGCAGCTCTGTATTCCGCAAGAGTCCGCTTATTCGTGATTCCCTGTATAACCGCCAAATAGGGGTTCAACAACGCCGCAAGTTTATCTCCCTCATCACCCGCTCCGCCCTCTCCGCCTGATGCGCCAGCTGCCCCTGCCGCGGGCCGTGTCATTTGAACCATTTTTGCCATGGCCCGGGCAACGCCTTCCGCATCCGCGCGAAGGGTTCCGGTCGTGGGATCAATGCCGCCCAGGCTTTTAATAAGGTCTTCAGCCGCCTGCTTTGCTTCGGGATTGTCGAACACATCCATGGCTCGCTCTTCGCCGATTTCTCCCTTACGGCTGACCATGGTTTCAGCCATAGTCCTGCCGCCCTGGGCCACATAGCCGGGGCTTCCGCCCATGGGCGCCATCTCCGGAAGATTGGCTGTTCTGACCTGCTGATTGGCAAGAGTGATTAATTCGGAAAGTCCTACGGCATCGCTAAGGGAACGCTGGCGGCCGCGGCCTTCTATGGACCGAGGAGCGGGAGTGATTTCGGCGAGCATATTCTTAGAATCCACATTCCCATCCGCGTCCGCCGTAGCAGCCAAAGCCTGCGCTAGTAAAGCGCCTATTTCTGCGTCACTCATGATCACGGCCCCATCGTTAAGAATCAATTTACCGTTATAGGTGTAGGTCGTATCGCCATATGTAAATTCAATGCCGGTTTTGATGATTTGCCACAATTTTTCGGATTTCACCTTGTAACTCAGAGCCAAACTGTAAGGCATGACATTCTCAACTTCAATATGATCGGTTATCCTTTCCGCAACATCGTCTCCGGCAAAAGTCATGGTGAAGCCGCCGTCTGCCCGCAAATCAATCATGAATTGGGTGCCGTTAATTTCAATCAGGCCTTTTTTGAATTCCTGATATTCCGATTTTTCCTCGTTAATGCTTCCATCAGCATTGGTGACTATCTTCGTACGGATTAAAATTTTTCCGTCCTTCGAACGCTTCAAGGCCGCGGAAGTGCCGTCTATGAGCATGATTTCACGCGGTTTATCCGACGACGGCAATTCACTAACCGCATACTGGCCCACATAATTTGTCACTATTGTCTTAAAGGACATGCGGCCCGTCGTGAACAAGCTTCCGTCCAGGACATAGCTCCACAAGAAAGCATTGGTCTTCACCGTTTTCAAATTGTGAATGTCCTCGGTTGAAAGTTTAAGCGTTCCGTTGTCATCCAAGGTGCGGGCAAATCTCTTGAATTTATCCGGGTCCATGCCTTCGGAGCTCTGCAGAAGATGAATAAGCGCGCGTTTGGCGGTGAACAATTCCTTCACTTCAGTAAGCTCCCGGCGCTTCGTCTCGTCGGTTTCAGTTCTGAGCTTCGTGTCAATACTTCCGATCAGCGTGTTCAAATCGTCTTCGCTTAAACCGTTTTTCCGGTACTCAGCAATCGCATCAGCCGAGACACCTATACTTTCCAGCACTTCGCCCACCAGCGCCACTGATTTCAACTCCTGATTGAGATGTTCCAACTGCTTGGTAAGGACAGACGCTTGCCGGTCTATACGGACTATGCTCTCTTCAACCCTGGCCAAATCCAGCTTCAATTCCCTGATTTTGATTTGAATCTCTTTAATACGTGCTTCATCAACTGTTTCTCTCGCCTGCTTTAACTCATTGTCTAACTCTTCCAAACTCTTTTTGAGAGCATCGCTTTTTTCCTGGGCATCTTTTTTAGCCGCCGCTACTTTATCCAACTCAACCTGAACAGCCTCAATTTCTACTTTTAACGCTTCTTCCGTTTTCTCCGCTACCCGGATGGTTGTCTGGGTTTCAACCGTGTGGCTGTTATCCAGCGTAAAGGTTCTGTTACGGTCGTTGAATTCGAGCGCTTTTTTCTCCGATTTGAGGCGGTCAAGCTCGGCCTCAAACACGGCCAAAATCTGCGGGTGCAGCCGCAGGGCTTTTCTGAAAGCAGTATGGGCCGTGGCATCGGCGCCCAGCAGGTCTTGCAGGAAATCGATTTCTTTTTGCAATGCCCGGCGAATGGCTTCTTCCGACCGGTCAATTCCGGCAAGTTCGGTATTCGTATCGCTGTGATATCTCTGATGGTCCCTGCGGACTCCATTAAGGTAGGCCACAAAAGCGGCATCGTGCTCAATATCCGCGCGGTTGATCTGCGAAAGCAAAAGATCATTGGCTTTTTCACGGATAAGAGCGGCCAGACTGCGGTAATTCGAATCCTGACTGCTCTTCAATTCATTGCGGATAAACTGCTCGAGCAGGTCTTCGCGGTCAACGGCCCCCTCATTTTTGGAAGCGTCCAGATAAATCACGGTATGCCGGTGATAAACCGCTTCAAGTTTGGCGCCGTTTTCATCCTCGGTCCTGAAGGTGAAATATTCACTGGGGCCGGCCGCTATCCAGGCTTCAAACCGCGGCAAATCCTTTTGAAGTTCGGCAAGTCTTGTCTTAAGCGCCTCCAGGTTCCGTTTTTCATTTTCCGTGAGTTTATCGGGGTCGGCCAGTTTCTTTTTAAGACGCTGGTATTCGTCCTTGTACTTAAGGCCCATTTCATATTGCCAGTCTTTTCTTAGCTCAGCGCGCACGGTCTCGGGCTTAATCTTTCCCATGCGATACAGGTCAGAAGCGCTCGAGTTGCGGGCATAAACGTAACGTTCAATACCGTCTTCCCACACAATCTTGATGCCGCGGTCACGATTGATCAACTGCTCCACATCCGACAATTTATTTTGATGGCTGAGCAAATCAAATTGCTCCGCGTATTCATTCTGCCACGGGTCCACGCCGCGCGTGGCGCTGAAGTTAAAGAAGAACGCGGCTGTCTTGTTCGGATATTTACGGGAAAGATATTCGGTGAATCTCTGCACATCGGCCTGGACCACCTGGCTTTCAAGCGCTTTAAGCTCTTGTTCTTCAGCGGCCGTGAGCCCGCGCTGGGAATCCCGCTTTTTGATCAAGACATCGATTATTTCCTTCTGCTTCTTCTTTTCATCCTCGCGGACGCGTTCAAAAATGATGCCGTTGTCCACCGCGTAACTTCCGTCCGGCTGTCTGACCCTGATTTCCCAGGTCGTGTCCTGGTTTTTCACGATAAAATAATCCACGTTAAGACCGGTCATTTGCTGTTCCAGTCCCGCGATAACGCCTGTTTTTTCATCCACCCCCTGCCAGCCATTCATGAAATAGAGGTACCGCATACCCTGGTCGAGGCTCTGGCGCGCGGCCTGTCCGGTTCTGGCCAAGCCGGCTTCAACGCTGTTCACGGCATGAATCGGCGTATACTTCGCGATAAGATTCATCGGGGTTCTGCGGACATAATACCGGACATCCAGCGAATACCTTGTCCGCAAGGCGTTTTCGGCGTAATCCAGCGTGCCGGAATATCCGTTAAAGCTGTTGTTACGGCTCGGGTCGCGGATAGTCTTGACCAAAGATTCGTAGGAAGAATGATACGCGTCCCCGGTCACTTCAACAGTGCCCAGAAAATTCTTGATTTCACCCTCATCCGTAAGAACGGGTTTCACTCCCATATGCCGCTCAATTTCGTTTTGATTGGCGGTAAGGAAAACAAGCTGGGTCATGCCCTGCAGATAGGGGTCGCTTTGCACCAGGCTGGGCTGAATCACGCCTCCGGACATGACTTTCATGGTGGGTTTGAGCCGCACCGCGGTCAGCGCGTCCAGCAAGCGCTTGTCCTTGTTTATTTTACTAAATTGCCGTTTCAGTCTAGCGCCGTTCAGTCTAGTTTCGTCCTGCCCGCTCAATTCTTTGAAAAGATTGGCCGCGTTGGTCTGCAGGCGCCCGACGATTTCAGCAACCCTGGCCTTGACTTTTTCACCGCGATCGGGCGTTGTGTCTTCCTTGAAGTCCGCTTCCACAATCCGGTGAACTTCATTCAGAACATCCTGAATGTCATATTGCTCGATTTGGTTCAAACCGGTAAATGCCGCGCCGTCTTCACCTTCTAGCGGCAGCGCCTCATAATAAAGGCCTATGCCCCCGCGCGTCGCGTCGTCCTGACCGTCCACCTGCTTGAGCGCATTGGCAAGACCCACAAGGCTGGCGCGGATTTCCGCCACGGCCCTGGCTTTGGCATCACCCTTTTTAAATTTTTTCTGAAACTCTTCGTCCTTCTCCATCAAATCATCAATCGTGATCTTATACTGAGCGTACTCCTCATGCTTGTCAAAAGAGTCCACGATGCCCTGGAGAAACTCCATAGTCACCGCGTTCTTGTTTTCATTTTCAAAATCCAGCGAAACGCCAACAATTTTGCCGTATTTCTTGCCAACCCCAAATTGCCGTTCGTAATCCTCCCAGCTCATTTCCGTATTATTAAGCGTGTAATCGCCCTCCAGCGATTCATCAATGACGCGCACCCTCAGCATGCCCCTCAAAAGCGACCTAAACCTTTTGCTGTCGGATTGAGCGAGGTCTTTGACTTTCATTTGGACAACCCCTTCGGCATCCTTCACATCCACATTCATGAGAATATTGAAAATGGACGACATGGCGTTAAGACTGTTGGGCTTGCCGCTTAATTTTTCTTTTGCTCCGACGGTTTTCATGACACCGTTGGCAAACAGCAGGGTGTCCGCTTCGTCAAAGAAATATTTCATGCCGTTGAACATGATTTCGTGCAGGCCCATGATCTTCTTTTTCTGTTCTTTGATTTTCGGTTCTTCAGCCACCACGGTCTGTTCATTGTTCAGAAAAGCGAGGGTCACGGCTTCGGACACGATAAAATCAGCTTGCTTTATTCTCGCTAAAATTCTCCCGCCGAGTTCCTCATCGGTTTGAATCGTGTTCAAATCAGGCTGGGCCAAATACTGGGCTGAAAGGCCCCAAGCCGCCAGCGTGTCGTAAAGCCGGGCCTGATTCAAAGTGTCATCCAGCAGCTGGCTATTGTGCAGCACATAGGACATGCGCGTGGTGAGCGCAAAGCCCATCCGTTTGAGGAAATCCCTCATCTTCCCTTCGTCTTTTAACTTGGGAGTGCCATCATCGTTGTAGTCCACCTGCCGTATTTTCCTTCTCACTCCTTTTTCCTGCATATGCCCCTGAAGGGAACTGCCGTCAACCGAAACCTTGGTTTGTACCCACAAATCCCGGATATTCGCCCACATGAGCGCGTTAAGCGGCGTCATGGTTTGCGTTTTGCCCGTGCCTGTCGGCACTTCGTGGAAAGTGTCATTGAGCACCACGTTGTTCAGAGAGGCGATAAAAAAGACCACTGCGTTACGCTCTTTGGGAACATAATCGGGATTCCACTGGGATGAAATCGAGTACTGCAAAAATCCGGTGTTCACCGCTTTTGCCAATTGGAGCATTTTGCCAACATCTTCCCCGGTTTTTAATCCTTTGGCGACAAATTCAGCCTTAACCACATCTCCGTCCTTGTAATCCGATTCATTCTCGGACGCGAAGGGCAGCAAAATGGCCTTGCCATCCTTGTCTCTAAACAACGCCTCTTTAGCGGCAGGATTCGGAGTCGTCTTAGTCTTTTCGCCATCCATGACGGGCATAAGCTTGCCCCCATTTATGCTTTCCACCCTATAGGTTACTTTCTGGCCAGTCTCGTCAGTTTTCACGGCCGTAAATCCAACGATTTTATCGCCATCCTTCTGCACATCCGCGACGCCGTCTTTTTCAGCCACGGTATGAAGAACGCCGGCATCATCCGCAAGCACCATTTGTTGCTCTTTCCATCTCAGGACAAAAGGAAGCGGCATCTGATCATACTGGTGCATGGGATTGTTGTAGATATCCAGGACCAACCCACCGACCACGGGCGGAGCGTAAGCCCGCTTATTTTCTCTGCCGTTCGGATCCAATCCCTGCATCTCGCACAGGCTCTTTAGGTTCTGCTCGCTGAGCAGTTTTTTCTCATCCGCTTCGGAAATGCCTCTGGGCATTTTTCTGACCGCGTCAAGGGCTTTGATTGATTCGAGTTTCTGTTTTTCGGCCTCAAGCTGGGACTCCAGGCCATCCGCGTCTTTTTTGAGTTTTTGGGCCTCTGCCTTCTTTGCCGCGGCTTCCTCTTTTTTGCCCTCGGCTTCAAGCCGCGCGGCTTCGGCTTCAAGTTGTCTCGCGTCACGGCGGAACTTAGCGATTCTTTGCGCCAAATCGGAAATAGCGAAAGCGCCGTTGACTTGCGCCGCGAAAAATTTGATGTCCTCGGTCTTGGCCTCGGGCCAATCAGGGCTTCTCTGCAGACTCATCAAAGTCTGGAGAAGATTCCGGACGCTGCCCTCGCCTTCCCATACGCCTTGCTCCATGAGAACGTTGATTTGCTCCATTAAAATATCCGCCATCGCAGCCAGATTGCCCTGTCGCTCCTGCACCGCTTTCCGTGTTGTAGCGCTTGTGAGTTTTCCGGCTTTCAGCGGAATGGAAATCGGAGTTGCCGTGAATTGTCTGGCCTGGATAACCGCTTCGTTGATAGGCTCGTTATTGAAATTGGCGGAGCAGGAACTGCAGGTCTGATCCAGGGCCAGCACGGTTTCCGCCATCTCACGGGTAACAGTGAATCCGGCCGTATGCATGGCCGCGAAAATACCCTTAAGCGTTATCGCCCTGTCCATACCCGCGGTCTTCGATTCACCGTCACTGTGCTGCCAGCCTTGCTGCCGTTTAAGTAATTCCTTTAGAATGGCGTCAACCGCCTTTGTGGCATACGCCTTTTCCAGATTCATGGCTGCTACCTTATTAAACGCATCCTCCGCCGCATTGGTTCTAGCCTCTATTTCGTCAGCCGACCGGACAATGTCCGCAACAATGAGCTGCGTCGCATTGTCAACCGCGGTCACAAATGCCGCGTTGGCCTTATCCAATTCTGTTTGCGCGTCAATGGCTTTCCGGTTGTCTTTATCCAATGTTTCAACCGCATAATCATAAGTTGCCTGCGCCAAAGCAAGTTCTGCCCGGGCCTTGTCAAGGTCGGTCGCAGCTGTTTTCCTGACAAGATTCAAAGCTTCCAGCATTGCAGCCAAGCCTTGCGCATACTCTTCTTCAGTAACAGCTTTTTTAGCCACTTGAACGACCTTAGGCTGCGCCGGTGGTTTTTCTCCAGTAAACTCACTCCACGCGGTGCTGAAGGGAATCTTTCCGGCTTTAAACAAATCCTCCACGCTTTCTCCATTAATCAGCAAGCGCTCCAGGAATTCAAGATTGTTGAATATATGGGCCATGATCGCGCCCATCAATCCTGATTCGCCCGCCACTACCGCCATCTTTTGGGCAAATTCAATTAACTTTTCGTCGTACAATTCGCCGTACAATTCCTTGTATTCGGGGTGATTAAAGGCAAACAAATTCGCCTGGTCCTGGCGGCCCATGCCGGGCAAAATTTGACGGAACACCAACTCCTCCATCACCGGGGCCAGGAATCCATTCATCAGGAATTGAAAGGCAACAGGCTCATTGGCAAGTTTATTGGCCAGTTTTTCGAAACCGGCCAACGCACTGGTCACCAGGCCAAGCAGAACCTTACCGAATTGGCCCGCTATGGCCGCGTCAACCAAAAGCTGAATGTCATCTTCCGTCATGATTTTTTTCAAGAGTTCAGAAATATCGTCAGCGACGAGACTCGGGTTGATTCCTAACTGTCTCAACATTTCAATAATTTTTTGGAAATCGATACCTTTCAAAACTTGGTCTTTCAATGTTTGGAATGCGCTGGGAGCCGCCTCACCCGGCTGCTCGAGTTCTTGCTTCAAACCTTCCAGAGTTAGTCTTTCTTCCGCCTGTCTAAGATTTTCTTGCGCATCAGCAATTGTCGCGATATTGCCGTTTATTAAGACGTTGGCCGCATTGACTACGTCTTTCATCTCTTGAATTGCCTCGAGATCACCAGCAGTCAGGTCTCCGACTATTTCCGCGGTGCTTTGTTCACTCAATTCACGTATCGCAACCGCCGTCTGATCCAGCTGAATGGACAAATCGTTAAGCGCCGTTACAGCAGCATCATATTCAGCGTTCAACTTGTTAAATTCATCCAGCGTCTGCGCACTCACATCCTTTTTCATATAATCAGAAAGTTTGCCATACGTCTCGTTAACGCTGTCGATTGCACTTTTAATCCTGTCAATCAGGGTGTCAAAAGAGAGGCTCGCTTTGAGGGGTTCATATTCCTGACTAAAATCAATCCTGGCCCCGACCAAACTCATTGAGCCATCTTCATCTTTATAAAAATTATCCAGGTTATTTCCCGCCTCGGTGACCTGAGCCCTCGCGATTTGTACCTTCCCCAGCCTTTCAGCCAGCATAGCCTCAGCCTTTTCCCGGCTCAGGCCTTTAGCGACAGCCTCTTCGACGCTGCGTTTACCCCAATCGCTCATGGTTTGTTCAATGCCGGCCATTTCCTCTTCCTGATTCTCAAACGCGGCCTGGGTCTGCTCCAAACGGGCAACTCGGCTTTGATACTCGGCCGCATCCTCCGAGGTGATCCTCGTGCCCGCGGGCCGCTCTAAAATCATGCCGATAAATTCACGCATGGCCTCGATGGCAGCGGTGAGGTCAACAGCTTGTGTCAATGCCCGGTTAAACCCGCTTTCGCGTTCAATCTCATCCAGCGCGGTTTGCATAAACGCCTCGCCGGCCTTTGCCATCTTTTCTTTCGCCGAATCGGACAGCAACCTGGCATTTTCTACTTTGGCCGCCGCCGCGGGAACCAGCTCCTGATCGATCATTTTCGCAACGGTATCAAAACGTTCCAGGGCCGACTGATAGCCGGCAATCGCGGCATTAAGCGCGGCCTGACGCGTCTCAAAGCCCGCCAGGGTTCTCAAGCCCTGGTTGTCAGGTTCCATGTATTGGGACAAAGCAGACTCGGCCGCGAGCAATTCTGTCTCTGCCTCGTTAAGCTGTTTTTCAACCCGGTTAAACGTGGTGAACTGCCAACCGATGCGGTGTATTTGCGCCTTAGCGCGGCGAATGTTTCGCTCCTTAGCTATCCGTTTTTCTCTTTCCTCTCTGGCCGTATTCAGCGCGGTTCGCATTTGTGTATATTGAGCCGCGAAAGTGGCGCTGTAGTTCTTCATATCAGCGGCGGGCACGACCAGGGAATTCCGCACGGCGGGTTCAGCCTGGGCTATCCGGACTTCAAGGCTGTCAAAGGCTTTCACAGCCTGTTCAAGAGTTTCCTGGGCTTGCGCCAGCGCCTGCTCAATCTGAGCAAAACCTTCAGGACGCTGGTCTTCGGCATCCAGATTAAGAAACGCGCTCGCGGACTTTACGACTGCCTCGGCCCGCGCCCGGGCTTCCCCGGCATTTTTAACAATAGAAGCAACTTCAGCCTGCAATGCCCCGCGATCAGCCATCACCTTGGCAAAATTTTGTGCGGTTTCTAAATGCTCCGCGGCGCGCTGTTTTTCGGAAGCCACATGAGCGGCAGTCAGCTCAATATAGGATTGCGTGTGTTTGGTGACGCTGGTTACCACCTGCGCGATTTCTTCCTTAGAAAGCTCACTCTCGGCCGCCTGGGCCTCAAGTTTTTGCATGGCCTCCTTCAAATCAGCCGAAACCCGTTCAAACTCGGACACTGCATCATTGAACGCTTTAACCGCCTGTTCATACTTCTCCCGCAGGGCCTGGAATTCCCCGGCAGTCTGGTTCTCTGCGGGCCTATTCCTATAGGCGCTTAAGCCGCTCCATGCCTTTCTTTGGGCCAAGTCAGCCTTAAGCATGGTGTCCAGGGTTTCCTGATATTTCAGTCTAGCTTTCGCTGACCGGATGCCTTCAGCCAGCATTTCCTTGACTTCCTCACGTCCCATTTCTTCGGAATACGCCTCCGTCTCACGGTTGCGGTCTCTCAATCCGTGGAGCAGATTGATCGCCTCGATCCTTTTTGATACGGACATACGCCGCGCGGAACCCACAACAAACTCAATATCCGCCTGCTGCATGCCCAATTGCGCGGCTTCCAGTTCGACTTCACCGAGAATGCGCTTCATTCTCCTGGATGCCAGTCTAAAGTCCCGGGCCGCGAGTCTGAACGCGCTCTCTGCCTCCGACAATTCGTTCTCCACGGCGCTCAAATGTTCTTGAGTCTTTTCAGCGCTTCCTTGCGGCAAATTCTGATAATCGGTCATATTCGTGATCGCTGTTTCAAGTCGCGACATGGAGGCATTCAATGTTTTCAGGGACTCGTCATAATTGACATCCGGCGCCTGCTGTTTTTGACTCACGGTTTCAATAAGCTTGCGGATTTGCTCAATCCTGGTTTCATGGCTTTGCGTGTCGATAGCGGCCAGGTTGATGATATCCTTGCGGCTTTGATCAATCACGGCATCGATGACGGCTATGTCGAGAGTCTGCCTTGCCTCCGCTTCCAGGCGTTTCAATTCGGCGTCAAAAGTCGCGGTCGCGGAAGCAAGGCTCGCTGCCGCGGTTGTCAGCCCTTTCACAGCATCCTCGTACTTTTTGACCACCTCTTTGAATTCATCACTGTCCATCTGGCCAGTGAACAACGTCAGTTTCTTCGCCGCTGCCTGGACCGCGGCTTCCGCGGGCTTCGCTTCCTTCACGGCAAGGTCAAAGGCTTCGCGCGCGGCCGCATGTTCCCGGCTCAAAACCGCCTTCGGCACCATCGTGTCAAAACTAACGCCAAACTGGCGTGCTTTCTCCTGATTTTTCGTGATTGCGTTCTCCGCGTCAGCCCGCGTCCTCCCCCTCTCGATCGCTTCCATTTCGGCGATCTTGCCGATTATGAATTCAATAAAGTTGCTGTCTTTGGACTTTTCGGACTCCTGCTTTAGCTTTTGAAGCTCGGGCTTGATTTGTTTCACGGATTCTTCATAGACATCACTGGTTTGTCTGAAATTATCCACCGCGGTTTGAAGCGCCTCGCGCAGGCCATTAAACTCCGCCAAGGCTTCCTGGGTCGCGGACTGCTCAACCTGATGCGTCCTCATAAACTTATCCATTCGTTCCTGCGCTTCAGTGAGCGCCGCCACCGCGTTATCACGATTGGCAAGCGCGGGGCCATATTTCGCGACGGCCAATATATCCCGATATTTTTGTCTAAAAGACAGCGGCCGGCCGGAAAGATCCAGCGCATCGGCAAGATTGTGGGCCATATGGGCCCCGACAGCCGCGGCCAATCCGATAATACCGCCCCGCGTCGAATCTCTTCTGACTCCGTCCGTCACGCGGCGCGCCTGCTTGACCGCAAAATCAAAGTGCTCCACAAACCTTTCACTGGCAACACCCCATTCCAATGTTGAGCCAAGGCGTGAGATTTCGTCCTGGATTTTCTTTACGAGGAAAACATTATTTTTTTCTATCGCTATCTTCAGCTCCGCCAACCTTTCAAGGTAAGCCTTTTTCAAATCCCTATAAGCGTTCGAAAATCTCTGCCGCGACTCTTTGCGCAACCGTTTATCGGGTTCAAGTTTATTGATGATATCGCCCCGATCGATAGCACGATCGACGTCGGCCCAGGCGTGAGCGGCAGCAAATTCAATGGCCTGTTCCGTCACAAGCGTCGGATCCTGGATAAGACCTCTTCTGTATTTGATTTCCTCGACAACGGGAGCCATAACACCGGCCACGGCAACGTTATAAAGGCGCTTGCCCACGCGGC
>ASOC01000011.1 GCA_000405945.1 Candidatus Omnitrophus fodinae SCGC AAA011-A17 | reverse complement strand
CGGCCCTGAGCTTAAAATTCATCAATGCGGTTTGCCCAAGAAAATGGCGCTGGAACTTTTTGAGCCTTTTATTATCCGCAAACTGAAAGAGCGCGGACACGTTCACACCATCAAATCAGCCAAGAAAATGGTGGAACGCGTGAAGCCCGAGGTTTGGGATATTTTGGAAGAAGTTATTTCCGATCATCCGGTCATGCTGAACCGTGCTCCCACACTGCACCGTTTGGGAGTGCAGGCTTTTGAGCCGGTTCTGATTGAAGGGAAAGCCATCCGGATTCACCCCCTCGTTTGCTCGGCTTTTAACGCTGACTTTGACGGTGACCAAATGGCCGTACACGTGCCGCTTTCCGTGGAGGCGCAGATGGAATGCAGAATTCTCATGCTTGCGGCCAATAACATATTTTCACCGGCCAGCGGCGGGCCTATTGCCACACCTTCGCAGGATATTGTGCTCGGAATCTATTACATGACCAAGTCGCAGGACGGGCTTAAGGGCGAGGGCATTACTTTTGCCGACCCGGAGGAAGCCGTGCTGGCGTTTTCGGACCGTGAAGTGTTGCTTCATACCAAGTGCCGGCTTCGTCTCAAGACGGGCCAGATTGTTGATACCACCGTGGGCCGTATTCTTTTCAACGATGTCCTGCCCAAGGACTATCCTTTTGTGAATCAGGTGATCAACAAGTCAAAACTTTCGTCCATTATAGCCGACTGTTACCGCCGGTTCGGGCATCATGAAGTGATTCAGCTTCTTGACCGCCTGAAAGAAGTGGGTTTTGAGGAAGCCACCAAGGCCGGACTTTCCATTGCCATTGACGATGTTCAGATTCCCCTTTCCAAGGGGGAAATGCTGGATGAGGCGCGCAAGGAGGTGGCGGCTATTGAAGAGCAGTATCAGAACGGATTGATCACGGACGGCGAGCGTTATAACAAAGTGATCGATATCTGGACCCACACCACGGACATTGTTTCGGACAAGATGTTCGAAGAGTTGAGCTCTTTTAATCCGATTTTCATGATGGCCGATTCCGGAGCGCGTGGTTCGAAACAGCAGATCCGCCAGCTTGCGGGAATGCGCGGACTTATGGCCAAACCGTCGGGTGAAATTATCGAAAGCCCGATCACCGCTAATTTCCGCGAAGGCCTTACCGTGCTCGAGTACTTCATTTCGACTCACGGAGCCCGCAAAGGGTTGGCTGACACGGCGCTTAAAACCGCGGATTCCGGGTATCTTACCCGGCGTCTGGTCGACGTCGCGCAGGATGTCATTATTTTTGAGGAAGACTGCGGAACGTTGAACGGTATTTTTATCGAGCCGGTTTATGAAGGCGAAGAAATCATTGTGGCTTTGAAAGACAAGATTATCGGCCGTACGGCGCTGGACAATGTGGTGGATGTTATCACGGACCAGATGATCGTCGAGGTGGGCCAGGAAATCACCGAAGACATAGCGGAAAAAATCGAAGAGGCGGGCATTGAAAAGATCCGTATTCGTTCTGTGCTGACCTGTGAAGCCAAACGCGGAGTTTGCGGCAAATGTTACGGCCGCGATTTGGGAACCGGGCGAGCCGTTGAACTTGGCACCGCCGTCGGTATTATTGCCGCGCAATCAATCGGCGAACCGGGAACACAGCTCACCATGAGAACCTTTCACATCGGAGGAACCGCGTCTCGCGTTATCGAGCAATCCTATTTTAAGGCCAAAAATGCCGGTGTCTTACGGTATCAAAATCTGAAAACGGTCACGACGAAACAAGGGGAAATCGTGGTTCTTAATCGTAACGGGGAAGTGGTGATTCAGGACTCCAGCGGAAGAGAGCTTGAGCGTTACACGATTCCTTCAGGCGCTGTGATTAACCAGAAAGACGGAGAAATGGTTGCAAAGGACACCATTTTTGTGAAATGGGATCCTTACACTGTTCCGATTTTGACCGAAGTAAGCGGTAAGATTCGCTTCGAAGATATTAAAGAAGGCGTTACCATGCAGGAAGCAATGGACGCCACGACCGGTCTTACGGAGCGCGTGATTATGGAGCACAAGGAAGACATGCATCCTCAGCTTCTAATCACCGGCGACAATGAAGAGATTCTCGCGTTTTATCCTATTCCCAGCGGCGCCCACATTGTGGTGAAAGAGGGGCAGGCTGTCACCGGCGGTAGTTTGATCGCCAAAACGCCCCGTAAAATCGCCAAAACCCGCGATATCACCGGAGGACTTCCGCGTGTGGCCGAGCTTTTTGAAGCGCGCAAGCCGAAAAATCCCGCTATTATCAGTGAGATTGACGGTATCGTGGAATTCGGCGAAGTGGTTAAGGGGCAGCGCAAGATTATCGTGAAAAGCTCCACGGGCATGAGCAAGGAATATCTCATCCCGCACGGAAAACACTTGAACGTGTACAAGGGCGACAAAGTCATTGCCGGCCAGCAGCTTGTGGATGGGCCGATTGTGCCTCAGGATATTTTAAGGGTCAGCGGAGAAAAGCAGCTGCAGGAGTATTTGGTGAATGAGGTGCAGGAAGTGTACCGTCTCCAGGGCGTTAAAATCAACGATAAGCACGTTGAAATCATTGTGCGGTCAATGCTGCGCAAACTGCGAATTGATGATCCGGGAGACACGGAATTTTTGACCGGCGCCCAGGTTGACAGGATCAAGTTCCAGGAAGAAAACGAAAAGATGGCCAAAAAGGGCAAGCAGCTCGCCAAGGCCACTCCCATTCTTCTGGGAATCACCAAGGCTTCCTTGAGCACGGAAAGTTTCATTTCAGCCGCGAGCTTTCAGGAAACCACGCGCGTGCTTACCGACGCCGCGGCTTCGGGAAAACGTGATTATCTGCGCGGCTTGAAGGAAAATGTGATCATGGGGCATCTTATTCCCGCAGGCACGGGATTCCCAAATTACCGCAGAGTCAAATTAATCCGTGACGAAGCGGGCATGCCGCCTCTGGCCGGGACGTCCGGTCAGGAAAAAGAAGCGGTTGCCAAATCGCAAGGCGCGACAGCTTTGGCTGAAAAAGAAGACAAAAAAAAAGGATAAATAGAGGGGCGTATGTGTCCGACCATTAACCAGTTGATTCGTTTGGGTAGAAGAAATTTTAAAAGAAAAAGTAAATCCCCTGCGTTGGCCAATTGCCCGCAAAGAAAAGGCGTTTGCCTGATTGTGAGAACGCAAACCCCCAAGAAGCCCAATTCCGCGCTTCGTAAAGTAGCGCGTATCAAGCTCACCACGGGTTATGAAGTGACGGCGTATATCCCGGGCGTGGGCCATAACCTTCAGGAGCACTCGATTGTTCTGGTGAGGGGCGGCCGCGTGAAAGATTTGCCCGGAGTCCGTTATCATATTGTGCGCGGTAAACTGGACGCCTCTGGCGTTGCGGACAGGAATAAATCTCGTTCTAAATACGGCTCTAAGACGCCAAAAGCGGCCGGTGCTAAGAAAGAAGACGCCGGAGCCAAGAAGTAACTCTGAGACCGATGTCTTAAGAGCAATAAGCGGCTTGAAACTTGAAGTTTCGAGCCCTGGCCCTGCGGCCCGATGCCTCAGGGCGATAAGCGACTCGAAACTTGAAGTGTCGAGTCATGGCCCTGCGGCCCAATGCCTCAGGGCAATAAGCGACTCAAAACTTGACGTTTTGAGTCATCGGAGACAGTATGAGAAGAAGAAGAGCGCCAAAGCGTAAAATCTTACCGGATCCAAAATACCGGAATCCTGTGATCGCAAAATTGATCAATATCATTATGGAACGCGGGAAAAAATCCACAGCCCAGAGAATTGTTTACACGGCGCTGGATATTGTGAAGGAAAAAACCGGCAAACCGGCCATTGATGTTTTTAAACAGGCCATTGACAATACCCGCCCCCTTCTTGAGACCAAGTCGAGAAGGGTGGGAGGCGCCACGTATCAGGTGCCGGTGGAAGTGAGGCCGGAAAGAGGGAGCTCGCTCGCATTGCGCTGGATCAAAATTTATTCCAAGGCCAAAAAGGGGCAGCCCATGGAAGTCAAGCTGGCCAATGAAATCATCGATGCTTTTAACAAGACAGGTTCTTCCATAAAAAAACGTGAAGATACTCACAGAATGGCTGAATCTAACAAGGCGTTTAGTCATTATCGCTGGTGAAAAGTCAAAGGGACATTATGGCAGCCCTAAGTTTCATTAAGAAATTGATGGGGCACTTAGGGTAGTCATAATTACATTATTGAATAAAATTAAGGAAAATTATGGCAGGAGAAAAAGTTCATTACACCCTGGATAAAATCAGAAATATCGGGATTGCGGCCCACATTGATGCGGGCAAGACCACGACCACAGAACGTATCCTTTATTACACGGGCCGGACCTACAAGATCGGCGAAGTGCACGAAGGGACAGCGGTGATGGACTGGATGGAACAGGAGCAGGAGCGCGGCATTACTATCACCTCGGCCACCACCACTTGCTTCTGGCGCGATTGCCGCATCAATATCATTGACACTCCGGGCCACGTGGATTTCACCATCGAAGTGGAACGGTCATTGCGCGTCCTGGACGGATGCGTGGCCTTGTTCGGTGCGGTGGAAGGCGTGGAGCCCCAATCCGAAACGGTTTGGCGCCAGTGCGACCGTTATCATGTTCCCCGGGTGGCTTTTATAAATAAGATGGACCGCATTGGCGCGGATTTCGAAACCGCGGTGGCGCAGATGAAAGAGCGGTTGGGGGCCAATGCCATTCCCATCCAGCTTCCTTGGGGCCGCGAAGATTCGTTCAAGGGCGTGATTGATCTTATGAAAATGAAAACCATAGCTTTTCATGACGAAGCTTTAGGTTCCAAATATGACGAGGAAGAAATTCCGGAGAATATGCGCGAGGCGGCGCAAAAAGCGCATGATTATATGGTGGAAAAAGTCTCCGAGCATGATGAGCAGCTCATGGAAAAATTCGTCGAAGGCCGTAAGCCGACAATTGATGAGCTGAGAGCGGCCATCCGCAAAGCCACTATCGCCATCAAAATAGTCCCGGTGATTTGCGGCTCTTCGCTTAAAAATAAAGGGGTGCAGCAGCTCTTGGACGCGGTCGTGGATTACCTGCCCGCGCCGATTGATATCGAAGCCATCAAGGGGACGGATCCTGAAGATGAAGAAAAGGCGCTCGGGCGCAAACCGAGTGAACAGGAGCCTTTTTCCGGCCTGGCATTTAAAATTGCGGCCGATCCTTTTGTCGGCAAGATTATTTATGTGCGCGTTTACTCCGGAATTCTGGCGTCAGGAAGCTATGTGGTCAATTCCAGCAAGGGGCAAAAGGAACGTATTTCGCGCCTTCTCTTGATGCATGCCAATAAGCGGGAAGAAATTCAAGAAGTCGGAGCCGGAAATATTGTTGCGGTGGTCGGTTTGAAAAGCGTCAAGACCGGCGATACCTTGTGCGATGAGAAACACCCGATTGTGCTGGAAAAAATATTTTTCCCCGAGCCGGTTATTTCCATGGCCATTGAACCCAAAACCAAGGCTGACCGGGACAGGCTTTCGGAAACGCTTCAGCGCATGACCGAAGAAGATCCTACGTTCCGCGTTAAAACCAATGAGGAAACAGGACAAACCATTATTTCGGGGATGGGAGAATTGCACCTTGAAATTATCAAGGACCGCATGTTTCGTGAATACAAGGTTCAGGCCAATGTTGGCAAGCCGCAGGTTGCCTATAAAGAAACGATTACCAAGAAAGTTCAAACTGAGGGTAAATATATCCGTCAGACAGGCGGACGCGGGCAATACGGACATTGCTATCTTGAACTTGAACCACTTGAGCCGGGCAAAGGATTTGAATTCGTTGATAAAGTGGTGGGTGGCACGATTCCGCGGGAATACGTCCCTTCGGTTGAAAAAGGCGTGCGGGGCGCGTTGCAGGCTGGCGTTCTGGCCGGATATCCGGTGGTGGATTTAAAAGTCACTGTTTTTGACGGTTCTTACCATGATGTTGATTCCTCGGATATCGCATTTCAAATGGCGGCTTCCATCGGTTTTAAGGCAGGGATGAGAAGAGCAGGCCCTGTTCTTCTTGAGCCCATTATGTCCGTGGAGGTGGTAGTTCCGGAAGCCAACATGGGCGATATTATCGGGGATTTGAATGCCCGGCGCTGTAAAATTGAGATCATGGGCGATCGCAGCAATCTTAAATATGTAAGAGGGCTGGTGCCCTTGGCTGATATGTTTGGTTATGCCACGGCCATCCGGTCGCTTTCGCAGGGAAGGGCTTCTTATACCATGGAGCCGCATAGTTACGCCGAAGTGCCTAAGCAGTTAGCAGAGAAGCTTTTAACGGCATAGAGGGAAATGCTGCTTGACAGAAATTTTTTTTCGTTTAAAATCAAGACCTTTTCAGCATCAGGTCTCTATTATTCGCTACCATATATAAATAAATAAGTTAGGAAAAATAAAACCCGGAGGACAAGCCATGGCCAAAGAAAAATTTGAACGGACCAAGCCTCATATGAACGTAGGAACGATCGGACACGTGGATCATGGAAAAACCACGCTGACCGCGGCTTTGACGAAAGTATCAAGCGACAAAGGGATGGGGACGTATGTTCCGTACGATGAAGTGGCCAAGGCGAGTGAGTCGCAGGGGCGGCGCGATCCTACCAAGATTCTAACGATTGCAATATCGCACGTTGAGTACTCATCAGACAAGAGGCATTACGCGCACGTGGACTGCCCCGGGCACGCGGATTATGTGAAGAACATGATCACGGGAGCGGCGCAGATGGACGGAGCGATACTGGTGGTGTCAGCGGTGGACGGGCCGATGCCGCAGACGCGGGAGCACATCTTGCTGGCTAGGCAGGTTGGAGTGCCTTACATTGTTGTATTTTTGAACAAGGTGGATAAGGCAGAAGACCCTGAGTTGCTGGAGCTGGTGGAGTTGGAAGTGAGAGAGTTGCTGAAGAAGTATGATTTTCCCGGAGACAAGACGCCGATTGTGCGCGGGAGCGCGTTGAAGGCGTTGGAAGGGGATCAGAGCCCGATCGGAGTGCCGTCGGTGCTGAAGTTGATCTCGACGGTAGATGAGTATATGCCGCAGCCCGTGAGAGCGATCGACAAGCCGTTTTTGATGTCCGTGGAAGACGTGTTTTCGATATCGGGAAGAGGGACAGTGGGAACGGGAAGAGTGGATAGAGGTGAAGCGAAGACGGGCGAAGAAGTTGAGATTGTAGGATTGAGAGAGAAGCCGTTCAAGACTGTTATTACCGGGATAGAGATGTTCCGAAAGATACTGGACACGGCGCAGGCCGGAGAGAATGTGGGACTGCTGCTGAGAGGTGTCGAGAAGAAGGACCTTGAGCGCGGGATGGTGATCACGAAGCCTGGTACAGTGACTGGACACACGAAGTTCAAGGCGAAGGTATATATATTGACGAAGGAAGAAGGCGGGCGGCACACGCCGTTTTTCACTGGGTACCGTCCGCAGTTTTATTTTCGGACGACAGACGTGACTGGGGTGGCGACATTGCCGCAGGGAGTGGAGATGGTGATGCCTGGTGACAATGTGGATATCGAGGTGGAGTTGATCCAGCCGATCGCGATGGAGAAGGAATTGCGGTTTGCGATTCGCGAAGGCGGCAAGACAGTTGGCGCTGGCGTGGTCAGCGACATTGTGAAGTAAGAAACAAAATCGTTTGGAAGGGAAGATTATTCAGCCATGACGGCAGTACACGAGAAGGTTAGAATCAAGCTCAGGGCCTACGATCACCGTCTTTTGGATCAGTCAGCCCTGGAGATTGTCAATACAGCCAAAAGGACTGGGGCGAAGATTTCAGGCCCCATTCCTCTTCCCACCAAAATCGAGAGGTTCACGGTTTTGAAGGGTCCGACGATTGATAAGAAATCGAGAGAGCAGTTTGAAATGCGGACGCATAAGCGCCTTCTCGACATTATCGATCCCACGGCGAGAACTGTGGACGCCTTGATGAAGCTTGATCTTCCGGCAGGCGTTGACGTCGAGATCAAGCTTTAAGCGGTAAAGTCCGGGGATTCCCCTCTGAGGTGCCAAGCTCTGCGGGAATTTTAGTCTTTATAGCCTTAATTATTGGCAGGAGTTGCAAGCATGAAGGGTTTGTTGGGCAGAAAAGTCGGTATGACGCAGGTTTTTGATGAGAACGGTCAATCTATCCCGGTGACGGTTCTTGAGGTAGGTCCCTGCCTGGTGACCGGAATCAGACAGAAAGAAAAAGAGGGGTACGTGGCGGTTCAGCTGGCTTTTGGCGAGAAAAAGGAAAAGAGCGCCACCAAAGCCCACTTGGGATTTTTTAAAAAACTTGGCCTGCCGGCCAAGAAATGGCTCCGCGAAATAAGAACGGATGTGACGGGTCTTAAAGTTGGGGATGAGCTTAGGGCGGATAATTTCGAGGAAGGTAATTTTGTGGACGTGGCGGGCTTTTCGATAGGAAAAGGTTTTCAGGGAGTTGTTAAGAGGCATCATTTCGCGGGCGGTCCCAAATCTCACGGTTCGATGTTTGGCCGCGCGCCAGGATCCATCGGCGCTTCATCATTTCCTTCCAGGGTGGTCAAGGGAATGCGGGCCGCCGGGCATATGGGCGCGGAAAGAAACACGACGCAGAATTTGAAAGTGATTAAGGTGGATGCGGAGAATCATTTGATGGCCGTACGCGGCGCGGTTCCGGGCGTGGAAGACAGCCTCGTGATCGTGCGCGAAGCCTTGAAAAAAAACAAAACTTACCCGTGGAAGGTTACCGAAAAGCCCGCAGAGAAAAACGCCGCCGTGAATGAAGCTCCGGCTGAAGGCGAGAAAAAGTCGTGACTGCGATCAAAGAAGATAAAAAGGAAAGCAAGAAAAAGCGGTTGAAGCTGCCTGTTTACACCAAATCCGGGGAAAAATCCGGAGAAGAGGTGGAACTGAATCCGGCCGTGTTCGCCCAACCAGTGAATGAGCGTTTACTTAATATGATTCTCACATCTTACGCCGCCAATCAGCGTCGTGGCACGGCGGACACTAAAGGGCGTGCGGAGATACGCGGAGGCGGCAAAAAACCGTGGAAGCAGAAGGGAACAGGCCGTGCGCGCGCGGGCAGTATTCGTTCTCCTTTGTGGAGAGGCGGCGGTACCGTGTTTGGACCTACTCCGCGTGATTATTCCAAACACATCCCCCAGGCGCTTAAGCGCAAGGCCTTGATTTCGGCTTTGAGTCTTAAGAACAAAGAGGAAAATATTCTAGTTGTGGAGGATTCGGGCGTGGAGCAGCCGAAGACCAGGGAACTGGTGAAGATGATCAGGGCGCTTAAGCTGGATAAGACGCGGACTCTTTGCGTGGTCAAATCCATTGACGAGAACTTAAAGCGCTCTTTTTCTAATCTTCGTGAAATTTTCCGAGTGGTTGAGGCTAAATATTTTAACGCGTACCAGGTGCTAAGAAGAAAGAAGCTCCTGATTGACAAGCAGTCCCTTCCCGTGATTGTGTCGAGAATTTTGGAAGAGCCGGTTGCCGCTGAGCAAGCGAAGCCGAAACGGGTGAAAGAAAAGGTGGGGGCATGAACCTTTACGACATCATTTCTTATCCTTTGATCACGGAAAAAAGCACCGGCCAGGCCGAAAAGGGGAAATACGCTTTTCGTGTTCACCCCAAAGCCACTAAGGGAGATATCAAACTCGCTGTGGAAAAGGCTTTTAACGTGAATGTGGTCAAGATTAATACCTTGAATGTCGGCGGCAGGATAAAGCGCGTGCGCTATCAGCCGGGGTACACGTCTGACTGGAAAAAAGCCATTGTGACGCTGAAAAGCGGTCAAAAAATCGAATACGTGAAATGAGGACTCATGGGACTGATTAAATATAAACCGACAACGCCGACAAGAAGACATAGTAGCGTCTCGGATTTTGCCGAGCTCACGACTAATAAGCCGTATAAACCGTTGACTTTCCCGAAGCGGGGCACGGGCGGACGCAACGCTCATGGGCATATCACAAGCCGCCACCGCGGAGGTGGGCATAAGAGGCGTATTCGCATCATTGATTTTAAACGCCGTAAGGTCGATGTTCCGGCTACGGTTCTTACCATTGAGTATGATCCGAACCGTTCGGCTCGCATCGCGCTGATTCAGTATGCTGACGGAGAAAAAACTTATATTGTGGCTCCGGATGGATTGAAAGTGGGCGAAACGCTCGCGAATGGACAAAATGCTGAAGTGAAGCTTGGCAATCATTTGCCTTTAAGGAATATTCCTCCTGGCACGCCGGTTTTTAATATTGAGCTGGAACCGGGCCAGGGCGGAAAAATGGTACGTTCAGCCGGTTCGGTGGCGCACATTCTCTCCAAAGAAAATGACTTTGCGCATATTAAGCTGCCTTCCGGAGAGACGAGAATGGTTTCGTTGAATTGCTCCGCGACCATCGGCCAGGCCTCGAATATCGACCATGAAAACATTTCTTACGGAAAGGCCGGCCGTTACCGGTGGCTGGGTATACGCCCCCAAAGCCGCGGTGTGGCCATGAACCCGGTGGATCATCCACTGGGAGGAGGCGAAGGAAAGTCTTCGGGAGGAAGGCATCCTGTATCACCATGGGGACAAAAGAGCAAGGGATTGAAGACGCGTCGGCGTAGTAAACCCTCAAACAAATACATAGTCAAAGATAGAAGGAAATAATCATGGGAAGATCCGGATCTAAAGGCGCTTTTGTTGATGAGCACCTTTTAATTAAAGTTCAGAAGGCGCGCAAGGAAAATGACCGTAAACCCGTTAAGACGTGGTCGCGGCGTTCTACCATTTCCCCGGAATTTGTGGGCTTGAATTTCAATGTTCATAACGGGAGAAAATTTATTCCTGTCTACGTGACGGAAAATATGGTGGGCCATAAGCTGGGCGAATTCGCGCCCACCCGGACCTTTAAAAAGCATTCGACATCGCAGGACAAGGCCAAAGCGGCCGCTGTCGGAGCAAAGACCTGATCATGAAAGCTCGTGCTGCCCTAATTCCTTGCGGGCTTAGGACTGTCCTTGCTTCCCATTGGAGTCTCATATGAAAGCAAGGGCTGTCATTAAATATCTTCGAATCGCGCCGAGAAAAATCCGGCTGGTGCTTGATACCGTTAGGAACAAGCCTGCCAGAGAGGCCATGTACCGTCTTTCAATGCTTAATAAAAAGGGCGCGAAATTGGCCCAGGAAGCTTTGAAAAGCGCCATGGCCAATGCCAAGGTGTTGAAAATGGATGAGGATAGGCTTTATGTTTCCGAGTTTAAGGCTGACGGCGGGCCGGTTTTGAAGCGGTTCATGTCGCGTTCGATGGGGAGAGCCGACCGTATTTTGAAGCGGACCACGCATTTGACCGTGGTGCTGGAAGAGGCGGAAAAAGCATTTAGCACGCCCAAAACCACAGCGGCCGCTGAAGAAGTAAAACCCAAAAAGAAAAAATTGGCCGGCGCGGGCGCTGGCAAAAAGGCTAAGAGCGCCTCCTAGGCGTTCGCATAAAAGGAGTCACGATGGGACAAAAGGCACATCCTTACGGTTTGAGACTGGGATATATCCGGCCGTGGAAATCGCGCTGGTACTCACGGAAGGACTACACCCGGTTGCTGCATGAGGATTTGAAAATCCGTGACTTCATCAAGGAAAAATGGAATTTCGCGGGTATTTCCAATGTGGAGATTGAGCGTTCGGGGAAAAAAACTCCGCTTGACGATTCATACCGCGCGTCCCGGCGTGATTATCGGCCGGCGGGGATCGGAAATCGACAAGTTGCGGGATGAAATCGGAGCTCTTACCACGAATGAGGTTTATATCGATATCAAGGAAATCAAAACGCCTCAGACCGATGCTCAGCTTGTGGCGGAAAATATCGCGCAGCAGCTTGTGAAGCGCGTTTCATTCCGGAAAGCGATGAAAAAATCAGTGCAGCTGGCCATGTCCAAAGGCGCGCTTGGGATCAAGGTTTTGTGCGCGGGCCGTTTGGGCGGAGCGGAAATTGCGAGAACCGATGGATATAAAGAGGGTAAGGTTCCTCTTGGTACTTTTCGCGCGGATATTGATTACGGTTTCGCGGAAGCTTTCACCACGTATGGATGTATCGGCATCAAAATCTGGATTTACAAAGGCGACGTCTTGGTGAAGAAAGAACAGGCTCAAAAGGTCAAAGAGCGGGAACAGCAGGCCATGGAGGCTGATGCTGATGCAGGCGTGAAGGTTGCTGAAGAATCGCCTGCTCCGGCCCATGAATCGGAAAGCCAGTCTTCGGGCGGGACCAAACAATCAGACGAAAGTTCAAACGAAAATGCTCCGGATAAACCGGCAGATTCGGGTCAGGGCGAGTCATAAAAGGGGAATGCAATGGCCGTAATGCCGCGCAGGGTTAAATTCAGAAAGTTGCACCGCGGTCGCAGGCGGGGAATCGCCAGCCGCGGCTGCGTCATGAATTTTGGGGAATTCGGACTCAAGTCCCTCGACAGGGGATGGTTGACATCCCATCAGATTGAAGCGGCCCGCGTGGCGTTGACCAGGCACGTGAAAAGAGGCGGAAAGATTTGGATACGGGTATTCCCGGATCATCCTTTTACCAAAAAGCCGGCTGAGACGCGTATGGGTAAGGGGAAGGGGGAGCCCGAATACTATGTCGCGGTGATTAAGCCGGGAAGGATATTGTTTGAGATGGAAGGCATTCCTGAAGAATTGGCCAAAGCCGCCATGCGTCTTTGCGCTCATAAAATACCTTTCGCTACCAAGTTTGTGAGGAGAGAGAATTAATATGCTGAAAGTAGCGGATATTCGAGCTTTGGCTCCGGAGGAAATGCGGGAAAAGGTGGAGTCCCTTAAAAGGGATCTTTTGAATCTGCGAGTGGATTTACGCATGGGCAAGCTTGAGAGGCACGCCACCATACGCGAAGTGAAAAAGACTATCGCCAGGCTTCTGACGATTATTCGGGAAACAGATTCTGAGGGCGGCAAACAGCCTGTTAAGAAGGCGATTGAGCCCAAAAAGGAAATCAAGAAGGAAGTGAAAGTTAAGAAGGAAGCTGAAAAAAAGGTGACCAAGAAACAAACAGCCAAACCAGCGGCAACCCAAAAAGCCGAGAAGGTTAAGAAATGACGCCAGAAGTGCATATCCAGAGCGAAGAGCATCGTTACAAGAAAGAACGTGTCGGTGTGGTGGTGAAGGATAAAATGAATAAGACACGGGTGGTTGAAGTGACCCGTTCATATCCTCATCCCCTGTATCAGAAGGTTGTCAGGGCCAGAAAGTGCTACAAGGTTCACGATGAAAAAAATGAGACCAAAGCGGGGGACAAGGTTCGCATCGTGGAAACGCGGCCGATTTCAAAAGATAAATGCTGGCGCGTTGCTGAAATTTTAAAAAAGTAGGAATCAAGATGATACAAATGAGGTCCATTTTAGAAATCGCGGATAACAGCGGGGCCAAAAAAGCGGCCTGTATCAAAGTAGTCGGCCGTGCGGGCAGAAAGTACGCCTCCATCGGAGACATTATCACCGCTTCGGTTAAAGAGATTAGCCCTGAAAGCGCGGTGAAAAAGGGAGAGGTGGTCAAGGCTGTCGTGGTAAGGACCCGCAATCCTGTCAAGCGGTCTGATGGATCCACTATCCGTTTCAGCTCGAACGCAATTGTGTTGATTGACGCCCAAAAAAATCCCCGAGGGACCCGTATTTTTGGGCCTGTGGCGCGGGAACTTCGGGAAAGAGATTTTACCAAAATTCTTTCCCTGGCGCCGGAAGTTGTTTAAGGCATAGGGAGGACAGGCATTCATGAAATTAAGGAAAGACGATATTGTCACAGTGCTTAAAGGGAAAGAACGGGGCAAAAAGGGCAAGATTTTAAAGCTCGACCTCGCGAAATTGAGAGCTATTATTGAAAATGTGAATATGGTGAAAAAACATATGCGCAAAACCCGGGACAATCCCAAAGGCGGGATTATCATGAGAGAGAGTCCTGTCAGGATCCCCAATCTCATGCTGGTATGCCCCCGTTGCTCCAAGCCCACGAGGGTGGGCTATATCCTTCTTACGGATGGGAGTAAAAAGCGCATGTGCCGGAAATGCAAGGAGATTTTATAATCATGACAACGGCCGTGGCTCCGAGGCTTTACGAAAGATACAAAAAAGAGATAGCGCCTGTGTTGAAGGAGGAATTCGGATACACGCATCTATTGGCCATTCCCAGGGTGTCCCGCATTGTGGTCAGCATGGGAGTGAAAGAGGGCGCTTCGGACATTAAGATTCTCGATCAGGCTGCGGTTGAATTGGCGGCTATCACCGGGCAAAAGCCCAAGGTGTGCCGCGCCAAGAAATCCATAGCAGCCTTTAAACTTCGCGAAGGCGCCCCGATTGGTCTTAAGGTGACCTTGCGGCGCGCCCGTATGTATGAATTTTTAGACCGATTGGTCAATGTGGCCATGCCCCGCATTCGCGATTTTCGCGGCATTCCTTTGAAGAGTTTTGACGGGCAGGGGAATTATTCATTCGGGATTGAAGAGCAGATTATTTTCCCGGAAGTCGAATACGATAAGATTCTTAAAACGCAGGGCATGAATATCACTTTTGTTACCACAGCAAAGACCGAGCAAGAGGCGAAACGCCTCCTGGAGCTTCTCGGCGTGCCGTTTAGAAAGAAATAATTTCGAGAGAGAGGCTTTAACATGGCAAAAACATGTTTGGTGGTTAAGCAAAGACGCGGCCAATTCAAGTTCAAGGTGCGGCGGTATAACCGTTGCCAGCGGTGCGGAAGGGCGAGAGGGTTCTTGAAGCGTTTTGCTCTGTGCCGCATCTGTTTAAGAGAGTTGGCCAACCGGGGCCTTCTTCCGGGCGTGACCAAGGCCTCGTGGTGATAAGGAGAAACCATGGATTCTATCGGTGATTTTTTAACAGTGATTCGTAACGCCACCAAAGCCGGCAAGGAAAAACTGACGGTTCCTTCTTCTAAGCTCAAACTCAAGATCGCTGAGATTTTGAAGAAAGAGGGGTTTATCGACGCGTATAAGCTGATCGATCAGGATAAAAAGCAATTCATGAGAGTCCATCTCAGATATATCCATGGCCGGCAGCCGGCGATTCGCGCGATTCACCGCGTTTCCACGCCCGGTCTCAGACGTTATGTGGGCCATAGGGATGTTCCCAAGGTGCTGGGCGGATTAGGAATCGCTATTGTATCCACTTCAAGAGGGCTATTAACGGACAAAGACGCGCGCCGTGAAAAGTTGGGCGGCGAAGTGCTTTGTAAAGTGTGGTAAGAGACCATGTCGAGAATCGGTAAGAAACCTATTACTGTTCCTTCCGGAGTGAAGGTGGCGGTTCAAAATAAAAAGGTAAGCGTGGAAGGCCCCAAGGGCCGCCTTGAGTTTACCCCTCACCTGAGGATGCAGGTAAAGTTTGAAAACAATCAGATTCTCGTTGAGCGGCCCACCAATCAGAAGCTTGACCGCAGTCTTCACGGACTGACGCGGACATTGATTAGCAACATGATCAAGGGCGTGACGGACGGATACACCAAGGAACTCGAAATCGAAGGCGTGGGATTTCGCGCCCAGTTAAAAGGCAAGATGCTTTCGCTGGCGCTCGGTTTTTCGCATCCCATCGAGTATGACATCCCCGAGGGTATCAAGATCGAAGTTCCCAAGCCGGAACGCGTTATCGTCCGCGGGATTGACAAGTATCTGGTGGGACAGGTCGCGGCCATTATACGGAAGTTTTATGAGCCCGAGCCTTACAAAGGCAAGGGAGTTCACTATGTCGGCGAAGTGATCCGGCGCAAACAAGGGAAAACCGTAGGATAAGAATATGTTTAAAGTGATAAATCGTGAAGCGGGCCGCGAAAAGAGGCATTGGAGAATCCGGAAGCGTGTGAACGGAACGGTGGAGCGTCCCCGTCTCAGCCTGCATCGTTCTCATCAGAATATTTACCTGCAGTTGATTGACGACATCGAGCAGAAAACCCTGGCGTCTTTTTCAACGCAGTCAAAAGAGTTTAAAGGCGTTTACTCAAAGGGCGGGAATATCGAGGCTGCCAAAAAGTTGGGAGAGCTTGCGGCAAAGGCCTTTAAGTCCAAGGGGTATGAATGCATTGTGTTTGACCGTGGTGGATACCTTTATCATGGCCGTGTTAAAGCTTTGGCCGATGCTTTAAGAGCTGGTGGACTGCAATTCTAATAAGGAGGAAAAAATTTGGCGCATAAGAAGCAAGAAAAACCCCCGTTAGATCCGGGCGCTTTTGAAAAAGTCATTAATATTAACCGTTGCGCCAAGGTCGTCAAGGGAGGCCGGCGTTTCCATTTCAGCGCTTTGGTGGTGATTGGAAACGGGAAGGGCGAGATGGGCTACGGACTTGGCAAGGCCAATGAAGTGGCGGATGCCATCCGCAAGGGCGTTCAGATAGCTCGCAAGCATAAATTCAGAATCACGCTCAAGGGCACGACCATTCCCCATGAGGTGATTGGCCGCTTTGGAGCCGGCAAAGTGCTCCTCAAGCCGGCCGGAGAAGGAACCGGAATTATCGCAGGGGGCGCTGTGCGCGCTGTGTGTGAAGCCTCCGGAATTAAGGATATTTTAAGCAAAAGCCTGGGCAGTTCCAACGTCATCAATGTGCTTAAAGCTACGATTAACGGGTTGCAGAGCATGATGTTGTCCCGCGCCGCTGAATCTCAAGAAACAGGAAATGACGCGGCCGCAGAAGCGCAGAACGAAAAAGTCGAAAGCAAATAAGAAAAAAAGTCATGAGAGCCAAGTTTCCCTATAAAAAGAAAAAGAAAAGAGTCGGCCGCGGACCCGGTTCGGGACACGGCAAGACCGCTTGCCGGGGTCAGAAGGGGCAGCTTTCCCGTTCGGGCGAGGGGCATACTGCGGGATTTGAAGGAGGGCAAAGCCCTTTTATCCGCAGAATCCCGAAGCGCGGGTTCACCCATGTTTTTAAAAAGCAGTACGCGGTTATCAATCTTTCCACGCTGGGCGAGTTGAAAGAAAAGGAAATTTCTCCCGAGAAACTCATCGAACGCGGGATTGTGAAGGAATTGGGAGACGGGTTGAAGATTCTTGGAGATGGAGAGTTGAAAATGGCCATCATCGTCAGAGCGCATAAATTCAGCGCCCAGGCCAAAGAAAAAATCGAAAAAGCGGGAGGCAAGGCCCTTTTAGTCGGGCGGGCCGATCGCCCGGCCCGATCGGGGCAAGCCTAAGAGATTATTTATGCTACAAGCGTATGTGAACGCATTTAAAATACCGGATTTAAGGAACAAAATCCTGTTCACCCTTATGATTATTGTGGTTTACAGGATTGGGACTTATATCCCTACGCCCGGCATTGACGGTCAAGCGCTTAGCCTGTTTTTTACGCGTATGTCAGGAACCGCAGGCGGCCGTCTATTTGGAATCATGGGAATGTTTTCCGGCGGTGCTCTCCAAAAGGCCACCATATTCGCCTTGGGGATTATGCCTTATGTTTCCGCTTCCATCATCATGCAACTTTTGACCGTGGTCATCCCTTACCTTGAGAAATTGGGCAAGGAAGGAGAAGAGGGGCGGCGCCAGCTTATTCAATACACACGCTACCTCACGGTAGGGTTAAGTCTTATTCAAACATTTTTTATTTCGCTTTGGCTTGAAAATCCCCAGGCTTTTAACGGCATGGTGGTTGTCCCTTATCCGGGATGGGGCTTTCGCCTTATGACCATGCTCACAATCACGACAGGCACAGCCTTTATCATGTGGCTGGGCGAACAAATTGACCAATACGGTATTGGAAATGGCATGTCTATTTTAATCACGGCCGGTATCATTGAATCCGTTCCGACGGCGCTTTGGCAGACTTATATCCTTCTTTCGCCTTTTGACCTGGCCCGGCAGCAGCTTTCCTGGTGGAAATTCATCCTTATGCTGTTTCTCTTTGTAGGTACGGTTCTGGGGGTCATTCTCATTATCCGGGGACAGAGGAAAATTCCCGTGCAATACGCCAAACAAATCAGAGGAAACCGCGTTTACGGCGGACAGTCCACTTACATTCCTCTCAAGGTTAACCAGGCGGGCGTGATTCCCATTATTTTCGCGCAGTCAGTCATTCTTTTTCCGGCCACGATAGCGGGCTTCACCCATAATGTCGGACTTCAAAAATTCATGGCCAACTTGAGTCCCGGCCATTTGGCCTATGAAATTTTTTACGCTCTTTTTATTATTTTCTTCGCCTATTTTTATACGGCTATTACCTTTCAGCCGATTCAGATGGCCGAGAATTTGCAAAAATACGGCGGTTTCGTCCCTGGCATTCGTCCCGGGAAAAACACGGCAGAGTTTTTGGATTATGTGATGACACGTATTGTGCTGAGCGGAGCAATTTTTCTGGCTTTGATTGCTATGTTCCCAAGCGTGGTTTCATCGCCCAAGGTCCTTAACATTCCTTTTTTAATCGCCAGTTTTTTTGGGGGCACAGGATTACTGATTATCGTGGGTGTTGTTCTGGACACTATGAAGACCATCGAATCGCAGTTGGTCATGAGGCATTACGACGGGTTTATCAAGAAAGGACGACTTAAAGGCAGGCGATGAGGTTGATTTTTTTAGGCCCCCCGGGAGCGGGCAAGGGGACGATGGCGAAAAAGCTGTCTAAGAGCCGCGGCCTTTTGCATTTATCCACCGGGGATTTGTTAAGGGCGAATATCAAGGAAAAAACAGCCCTTGGCAAAGAAGCTGTTTCGTTCGTTGAAAACGGCAAGCTTGTTCCGGATCAGCTTGTCATCGAGATGATGCGGCATCGATTGCGGGAACAGGACGCCAGAAAAGGATTCATCCTGGACGGTTTTCCGAGGACCACGGAACAGGCTAAGGCCTTGGACGGGCTGTTAGGCGAAGAAAACATGAAACTGGATCACGCGGTCAATTTTGACGCGTCTGACGGAAAAATCATTGAACGTCTTTCGGGCCGCAGGATATGCGGGAAATGCGGCGCGATTTACCATTTAAAGAATATACCGCCGAAGCAGCCGGGAATTTGTGACCAATGCGGCGGATCGTTGGTCCAGCGCAAGGATGACAATGAAGAAACGGTGAGAAGGCGGCTTGAGGTTTACCGGGAGGAAACAGCCCCCTTGATTGAATACTATGAGCGGCAAAATCTGCTTCGCACCGTGCCCGGAGAGCTGGATGTTCACGAACTGGAACCTATTGTTAAAAAAATTTTAGCATGATCTCGCTTAAATCAGCGCGCGAGATCGAGCTTATGCGCGAGGGTGGAAAAATCCTCGGCTGTGTTCTTTCGGAACTGAAGAAATATGTGAAACCGGGGCAAACCACCCTGGAGGTTGACCGGAAAGCGGCGGCACTCATCAGGGAAAGAGGAGGACAGTCGGCATTCAAAGGGTACCGGGATTATCCGGCCTATATTTGCACTTCGGTCAATGAAGAGGTCGTACACGGCATCCCGTCGGATAGAGTGCTTGTTGAAGGTGATATCCTGAGCGTGGACGTGGGCGTGAAGTACATGGGATATTACACGGATGCGGCCAGGACCTGGGTGGTGGGACAAGGTTCACGGGAAGCCGAGGAGTTGATCCGGGTGGCACGGGAGTCCCTGTATAAAGCGGGACTTGATATGATACGGCCTGGAAACAAGCTAGGCGACGTTTCGCACGCGATTCAAAAATTTATTGAATCCAACGGGTTTGGTGTGGTGAGGGATTTTGTGGGCCATGGTATCGGCCGGGCGATTCATGAGGAACCTCAAGTTCCCAATTTCGGCAAGCCTGGAAGAGGCGTTAAAATTGAGCCCGGGCTGGTCATAGCCGTGGAGCCTATGGTTACGCAGGGAAGTTTTGAAGTTGTTATTTTGGAAGACGGTTGGACCGTGGTGACGAAAGACGGTAAACTTGCTTCGCACCACGAAGACACGATTGCCATTACCGAGTCAGGGCCTGAACTTTTAACCTATTCGGAGGAGTCACTTTAATGCCTAAGGAAGACGCGATTGAGGTGGAAGGAACGGTGGTTGAACCGCTCCCCAACGCTATGTTCCGGGTGGAGCTTGATAACGGGCATAAAGTGCTGGCACATATTTCTGGAAAAATGCGTATTCATTATATCCGGATTCTTCCGGGTGATAGGGTTAAGGTTGAGCTTTCCCCCTATGACCTTTCCAGAGGAAGAATCACTTTTAGGGTGAAATAACGAACTAAGATTAAGGAGACGGAGGCCGTGAAAGTCAGAAGTTCAATCAAGAGAATTTGCGAAAACTGTAAAGTCGTGCGGCGGAAGAGGAACATTTACATTACTTGTACCAATCCCAAGCACAAACAGAGACAAGGATAATCTCATGCCTAGAATTATGGGAATTGACATTCCCAGGGAAAAAAGAATAGAAATCGCGCTGACCTATATTTATGGAATCGGCCGCGTCGTTTCCAACAGAATTTTGGCTGAGACCCATGTCAATCCGGACAAGCGGGCCAAGGATTTGACGGACCAGGAAGTTGCCGCCATCAGCGGAGTGATTCAGAAAAGTTACAAGGTCGAGGGAGATCTTAAGCGCGAATTTCAGCAGAGCATCAAGCGTTTGATGGACATCAAATGCTACCGCGGGACCCGTCATATCAAGGGGCTTCCAGTCCGCGGGCAGAGGAGTCATACCAATGCCCGGACGAGGAAGGGGCCTCGCAAGATGGTTGGCATTAAGATTAACAAAAAGGCCCCGTCGCCGTCGTGACGGCGAGCATTAAATTTTAGGGGTGAGCCGGCACGCCCTAATGACTTGCTTTTCAAATCATTAGGGCTATCTTAAAATAAATAATAGAGAGGAATTTAAATATCGTGGCAAAAAAGGCTAAGAAAATCAGGGGAGTTTCAAAAGGAATCGCCCACATTCAGGCGACTTTCAATAATACCATTGTGAGTATCACGGACGAGCAAGGCAATGTGATTTGCTGGGCAACGGCCGGTTCCTCAGGATTCAAGGGGTCTAAGAAATCAACGCCTTTTGCCGCACAAATTGCCGCTGATCAAGCAGCCAAAAAAGCGCTGGAGCAGGGGCTTAAGGAAGTGGAAGTTTATATCAAAGGGCCGGGTTCGGGCCGTGAATCCGCGATTCGCGCGCTTCAGGCCGCAGGTCTTCAGATCAATGCCATTATCGATGTGACGCCTATCCCCCATAATGGCTGCCGTCCACCCAAGAGACGGAGGGTTTAATTATGGGAAGATACGTTGGACCGAGTTGCAAACAGTGCCGGCGCGAGGGCATCAAGCTTTTTTTGAAGGGCACTCGCTGCATGACCGCGAAATGCGAGATTGAAAAACGAAATTTTGCGCCCGGCCAGCACGGGCATGGCCGGCACAAGCTGTCCGATTACGGCGTCCAGCTTCGCGAAAAACAAAAAATGAAGAGAATCTACGGAATGTTTGAGCAGCAATTCAAAATTGCATTCCAGCGCGCCGCCCTGAAAAAGGGTGTTACCGGTGAAAACCTTATCCAGATTCTTGAGCAAAGACTGGATAATGTGGTCTACCGCCTGCTTTTTGTGAGTTCCCGCAGGGAAGCCAGGCAATTTGTTGATCACGGGCAGGTTTATGTGAATGGCCGGAGAGTGGATGTGCCTTCGTTTCAGGTGAAGCCTGGCGATGTGATTGAGGTTTCCAAAAAAGAAAAGGTCCAGAAGCGGGTCAAGGACAACCTGGAACTTTTAAAAGACAGGCCGCTTCCGGAGTGGCTTTCCCTTGATAAAGAGACGTTAAAAGCCACGGTGGTGCGCCACCCGGGCAAGGCCGATGCCGGCCTGCCGGTTGAAGAGTCCATGATTGTGGAATTGTATTCCAAGTAACGCGCCCCGGTGATTTTACCGGGGCCGTCCTAATATTTTGTTTTAAAAAATATTAGGATTACCTTAAGAATTTGGAGGGCTGACGATGGGGATTCGATGGAAAACGTTTGAAATGCCGAAACGGCTTGAGTGCGACAGCGCGACGCTTACGCCTATGCAGGGCAAATTTATTGCGGAACCTTTTGAGCGCGGATTCGGGACGACGATAGGCAATTCTCTCCGCCGCGTTCTTTTATCCTCGATTGAGGGAGCGGCTGTGGCCAATATCCGGATTGAAGGGGCCTTGCACGAATTCTCTTCGCTGGATGGCGTGCTGGAGGATGTTCCTCAGATTGTTCTTAATATCAAGAAGCTTATTTTGCGGTATCACGGCAAGGGGCCCAAGAAAATCACCATAGACGTCAAGCGCAAAGGCGCGATCACGGCCAAGGACGTTCAGGCCGATGAGACGGTCGAGGTGATTAATCCGGACATGCATATCGCCACCCTGACCAAGGAGATTCGTTTCTTCATGGAAATGGAAGTGGCGCGCGGCCGCGGTTTTTTACCCGCTGACAGAAACAAGCAGGAAGACAGTCCGATAGGCGTGATTGCGATTGACTCCGCTTTTTCGCCTGTGACCAAGGTGAATTACTATGTGGAGGAAACCCGCGTCGGCCAGATGACGGATTATGACCGTCTGATTCTTGACGTGTGGACCAATGGCGCGATTTCACCGGAGGATGCCATGCTTTATGCCTCCAATATCCTGCAGAGGCATTTGGACATTTTCGTCAATTACGGCGAAATCCCGGAAGAAGAGGAAGAAGAAGAGGGCGAAGACAAGGAATTCCTTGAGATGATCAATAAGCCCATTTCCGAATTGGAACTTTCGGTAAGAAGCGCCAACTGCCTTTCAGCCGCCAATATCCGCACCATTGGGGATTTGGTGCGCAAGACGGAAGCGCAGATGCTTAAATATAAAAATTTCGGAAAAAAATCTTTGGCCGAAATTACGGGCATTCTCGTCAGCATGGGGTTGCAGCTGGGGATGGATGTCGAATCCAGACTGAAGAAAAAGAAGGCGGGCGAAGAAGTGGCGCAGGTTGAGGCCTCCAAGCCGGCGGAAGGGGATGCGGAAGCCTGATAAAGGACTTCGCGGAGAGCAATCATGCGGCATAGGAGAAGGAGACGCAGATTAGGTTTAGTGACGGAGCACCGCAAGGCGCTTCTTAGAAATCTGGTGATGGGCCTTGTTGATAACAGCCGCATTAGAACCACGTATCCGCGTGCTAAAGAAGCGGGTAAATTTGCAGAGAAACTGGTAACGATCGCCAAACGGGGCGGTTTGCACGCCAGGCGCGTTCTGATTTCAAAACTGTCTTCGCCTCCGACGGCGAAAAAGCTCATGGAAGAAATAGCCCCTCTTTTTAAGGATCAAAACGGCGGCTACACCCGGGTTTTACGGCATAATTTTCGGCCCGGCGACGGAGCCCAGATGGCTTTGCTCGAATTCACAAAAGTGATCGAGAGAACCGCTGATAAGGCTGAGGGCAAAAAGGCCAAGAAAAAAAAGGCGGAAAAGCCTGAAGCTGAAAAAGAGGAAAAGCCGAAGAAGCCCGTCCCAAAAGAAAAAACGTCAAAGCCGGAAGCCGGGACCGAAGCCAAGTCTTCGGAGCAAACGGAAGAGAAAAAAGGACAGATGTCCCAGGAAGAGCCTAAAAAAGGCGGTTTTCTGGGTAACCTCAGAAAATTTCTCACCGGCGATTGATTATGAAGCAGGCCTCGCCTTTTAATCTAGCCAAAAGAGTTTCCCAATTAACCCCTTCGGCAACGCTTGCTATTGAAGCCAAGGCCAAAAAGCTTAAAGCCGAGGGCCTGGACGTCATATCGTTTGGAGCTGGCGAGCCTGATTTTGACACGCCCGCTTATATTAAAGACGCGGCCCATGAAGCCCTTAGAAAAGGCATCACCAAATATACACCCGCCCAGGGCACGGTTGAACTCCGCAAAGCCATTGCCGAAAAATTAAAACGCGACAACGGGCTTGAGTACTCACCCGAGCAAATCGTCGTGTCCTGCGGCGCAAAACACTCTATTTACAATGTGATTCAGGTCCTTGTCGAAGAGGGAGATGAGGTTTTGATTCCTTCTCCTTACTGGCTGAGTTATCCTGAAATGGTCAGCTTGAGCGGCGGCAAATCTGTTTTCATCCCCACGACCGAAGAAACGGAATTCAAGGTCACGCCTGCCATGCTCAAGAAATACATCACGCCTCAAAGCAAGGTCTTGATTTTAAACTCCCCTTCGAATCCGACGGGCGCGTTTTATACCGAAGATGAGTTGAAAGCCTTGGGCGCGGTTGTCAAAGAACACCAGCTTCTGGTTATCAGCGATGAAATTTATGAGAAACTCCTGTACGACGGCCGCAAACATTTTTCTCTGGCCGCTGTCGATGAGGAGACAAAGCGTTTGACCATCACGGTCAACGGTCACAGCAAAACCTACGCCATGACCGGCTGGCGAATCGGATACCTGGCCTGCGAAAAAGAAATATCCCAGGCGATTTCCAGTTTACAAAGCCATTCCACTTCCAATCCGACTTCATTTGCGCAGGTCGGTGCCGAAGCCGCCCTCCGCCTGGAAGATAAGAACGAAATTGAAAAGATGAGGGTCCTTTTCGAGAAAAGGCGCGATCTTATATTCGCTGAAGTGAGCAAAAGCTCCAAGCTGGTTCCTTTTAAGCCGCAGGGCGCTTTTTACCTTTTCTGCAATATTCAGAAGACAGGATTGGGTTCTCTCACCTTTTGCGAAAAACTGCTTGAACAAAAGCGGGTGGCGGCTGTGCCCGGCCTTGCTTTTGGCTCCGACCATCATATCCGGTTGAGTTTTGCCACGTCCGAGGAGAATATCGTAAAAGGCGTGGCGCGCATTCTGGAGTTCGTGAATTCTCTCTAACCCAGGCCGTTTCCGCGCCATTGGGTTATGTTAAACCTCAAAAAGTTCCATACCAGCCAGATTATCGAAAAAGAAGCTCTGCTTCGGGAGCTTGAAGAGCTGCGCTACCGTCGTCAGGATTTTGTCTCCAGGCCCGGAGATTACTCCGAACGCGGCAATGTGGTTGATATTTATCCGCTCACTTACCAGAGTCCCGTCCGCCTGACCCTGCATTTGGATGAAATTGAATCCATCCATGATTTTTCTCTTGGAACAGGCCAATCCGTTACGGCTTTTGCCGAAATCACGATCCTCCCCTTAAGCGATACGTTTCAAAGGAAACTGTCCGCCTACGAAAAAACACTCCGCGAAATCCAGCCGGTTGAAAGCTTCTTTGATATTAAAGCGGGTGATTTTGTAGTCCATTTGGATTACGGTGTGGGGCGGTTTCTCGGATTTAAACGCCTTAAAATTAAAGGCGATTGGAAGCGGCATTATGCCATTGAGTACGCGGAAGGGGAAATCCTCTATGTCGAGGTTTCTGGCGATCCCGCGCGATCGGCGCGGGACTGCTCGGACAGAGCGGCGAGCGGCCGCCAGACAGGCGATCCCGCGCCAGCCGCGCGGGACTGCTTGGACAGAGCGGCGGGTGGCCGCTATTCAGGCGGCCCCCTTTTAATCGAGCGGTATATCGGTCTTGACGGCAAGAAACCGAAGCTGACCAAGTTACATAGCCGGGACTGGGTGAGATTGAAGGAAAAGGCGCGGCTTGCCGTCCGGGGTGTTGCCAAGGACATGCTGAAGCTTCAGGCCAAACGCGATCTCATGGCCGGGTTTGCTTACAAGCCCGACACGGAATGGCAGAAGAAGTTTGAAGACGAATTTCCATTTGAAGAAACTCCCGATCAGCTGCGCGCCACTCTGGAAGTGAAGGCGGACATGGAGAAGAAGAGTCCCATGGACAGGCTTTTGTGCGGGGATGTGGGATATGGAAAAACGGAGGTGGCCATGCGCGCGGTTTTTAAAGCCGTGATGGACAACAAGCAAGCCGCTTTTCTCGTGCCGACCACGATTCTGGCCGAGCAGCATTATTGGACTCTTTCAGACCGGGTGAAAAATTTTCCGGTGCGGGTGGAAGTTCTGTCCAGATTCAAATCAAAAAAAGAGCAGAAAGAAATTGTGGAAGGGTTGAAACAGGGCAGCGTGGACATTGTGATCGGAACACACCGGATATTATCCAACGACATAGAATTCAAGGACTTGGGGCTAGTCGTGATTGACGAGGAACAGCGCTTTGGAGTGCGCCACAAAGAAAAACTTAAAGAATTAAGGGAATTGGTGGATGTGTTGACCCTCACCGCGACCCCCATTCCAAGGACACTCTATATGTCACTTCTCGGGGCCAGGGATATGTCCACTATCTCCACCCCGCCCCAGGGCCGCGTTCCCGTTCAGACTGAAACCATCGAATTTGACGAAAAGGTGGTCAAGGCGGCCATGGAAAGGGAAATCAGCCGGAAAGGTCAAATTTATTTTGTCCATAACCGCATTGAAAACATTGAAAAAATTCATAAGAAACTGCAAACCCTGATGCCGGATGCCCGCTTTGCCGTGGCCCATGGCCGCATTGCCCCGCATTTGCTTGAGGAAATCATGAAAAAATTCATTCATGGGGAAATTGACTGCCTTGTCTCCACCAATATTATCGAATCCGGACTGGATATCCCCAATGTGAACACTATCATGGTTCACAGGGCGGATACGTTTGGATTAGCCGACCTTTATCAGCTGCGTGGACGCGTGGGGCGTTTTGCCCAAAGGCAGGCTTACGCGTATTTCATTCTGCCCAAAAACTTTGTTATGGCAGGCGAGGCCGGTAAACGGATACGGGCACTGGAGCGGTTCACCGAATTGGGCGCCGGATTTAAAATTTCCATGGAAGACCTTGAAATCCGCGGGGCTGGCAACATCCTGGGCGAGGAGCAGAGCGGATTCATTTATCAAATCGGATTCGACCTTTACTGCCGACTATTGCGGCAATCCATCGAAGAAGAGAAAAAAGGTGGCTGAGGCCCGTCCTGCCGCTACCGGCTTAATTTTATTGCTTGCGGGTGGGGAGCACAGCGGATAGAATTTACACCTATGAAAACATACAAACTTATCGGAATTTATCTTTTGGGTTGCCTGTTTGCGGCTGGACACGCGTATTCGGCCGAGATGCTGGACAAAGTGGCGGCTGTGGTGAATGACGAGGTTATAACTCAAAGCGAACTGGATTTTCTTTTGGCGCCGGTTTACCAACAATACAGCAAACAGTATTCCGGTCAGGATTTCATGATTAAGATGAATGAAATCCGGCAAAAACTTTTGAATGAAATGATTGAGGATAAGCTGGTTTACCAGGAAGCCAAGCGGCTGAAAGTGCCTGTAACCGAAGAGGAAATTTTGGATAGAGTACAACAGTTTAAATCACGGTTTCCAAAAGAAGAGGATTTTCAGGCGCTCTTAGCCAGGCAAGGACTCACGGTTACCAAATTACGCGAAAGATACCGCGAACAAATCGCCATCCGGAAACTGCAGCAATATGAAGTCCGCAGTAAAATCATTGTCACGCCCAAGGATATCGAAACTTTTTACCGCCGCCATAGCAAAGCCTTCACCCAGGAGGAAAGCGTGAAGGTGAGGACTATCACCATCAAGAAGTCGCAGGAAAAAGACCCGGCTCAAAAACAGCAAGCCGATGCGGCCGTTAAGACCAAAGCCGAAGACATTCTGAGAAAATTGTTCGCCGGAGAGCCGTTTGAGTCCCTGGCCAAGGAGTTTTCTGAAGACACCAAGGCCGGTGAAGGAGGGGCTTTGGGCTGGGTGCGGCGGGGGGATTTGGTCGACGTTGTGGATAACGTTATTTTCAGTTTAAAACCCGGTGAATGTTCGGCGGTGCTTGAAACGGATGTGGGTTATCATATCTTTAAGGTGGAAGAAAAAAGGGCCAAGAAAACCCAATCTTTTGATGAGGTGAGGGATGCTATCCATGACGAAGTTTTCCGCAGGAAAAGCCGCCGCAAGTTCAAAGAATGGATGGCGGAACTTAAAAAGAATGCCTATATTTCTATCCGGTAATCCGCAGGAATGCCTACCCCTCATTTCCCTCTAATAGCAGTCACGCTGGGTGACCCCGGAGGCATAGGCGCTGAGGTCACGGTGAAGGCTTTGGCGAGGCTCATGAAAGCCAAATCATGTCGCCGCGCTTCTTTTGTTCTCATCGGCCCGCCTGATATTTATGAAGCCTGGAATCAAAGGCTGAGAGCCGGACTTGAACTGAACGGTATTCCGCTTTTGGATCGCAGGCAATTACGGCCGGGGAAAGTTTATGTTTTGGATCTTGAGACAGCGCTTCCGCCGGTTTCCGCAGTCGGCTGGGTCCCCGGCCAAGGCCGGGGGACCAAAGCCGCAGTACCCGCCCGTGGTCCCATGCCATGGGCGGGTGGCGGCGGAACGAAGTGGAGCCGTCCCTTGACGGATATTCCGGGGCATATACCGATACGGGTGATACCCAGTTCCTATCAGGTGGGCAGGATTTCCAGGAATAACGCTTTCCTTGCCTACGCATCTCTGCGCATTGGCGCTTATTTGGCTTCTTGCGGTTTGGTAGAAGGACTGGTGACGGCGCCTGTGCATAAAGAAGCCATGCGTTTTGTGGACAAAGGATTTGTAGGGCACACAGAATATTTGGCGGAAGTCTCAAAAACCAAGCATGTGGCCATGATGTTTGACGGAGGTCCCGTAAAAGTCACCCTTGTCACCGTGCATAAACCCCTTCGTGAGGTAAGCGGCGTTATCACCCGGGAGAATGTCGAGATTAAGATACGGCTGACGGATCATTTTCTGAGAACATTTTATAAAATCAAGAAGCCGCGCATCGCGGTTTCGGCCCTAAACCCGCATGGAAGCGAGTTTGGAAATGAAGAAAGAAACGAGATTGTGCCGGCTATACGCGCCATGTGGCGAAAAGGAGTGGCCGCGGAAGGACCTTTTCCGGGTGACACTCTCTTCAATGAAGCGTGCAGGAGCAAGTATGATGCGGCTGTCTTTATGTACCACGATCAGGGGCTTGCCCCGCTTAAGGCCGTTGCTTTTGATAGGGCCGTGAACCTTACCATCGGGCTTCCTTTCATAAGAACTTCTCCGGATCACGGAACGGCCTTTGGCCTGGCAGGCCGGAACCGGGCGGATGCAGGGTCGATGAAAGCGGCTCTGCGCTTGGCGGCAAAGCTTTGTCATTATTCATGAAAACATATTCCAAAAAGGAGGAAGTTGCTGTGGAAACAAAAGAGGCCGCTATTATAGCCGGAAAACTCCGGGCCGCTCTAAATGCCGGGGGCGATCAAGCCATGGCCGCCCGGTTTCTCAAAGGCGGGTATCAGCAGGATGGATACGGTGTTCCAGCGGGAGCGGCCATTGACGGCTCCCACGCGTTTGACGGGACTCAAGGGTATTATGCGAAGAATAGCGCGGGGGAGGAAACGGGAAAGAAAATTTTTCTCGACACCGTGCAGAAAATGAAGGCTTTTTTTAAAAAGCGCGAGCAAAGAACCGGCCGTCCTATCCGGTATGTCATCAAACCGGGTATCGGCGGACAGCACACACCGTTTCAGGGAATAGCGGATGGCTTTGAGGCCGCGGGTGTGAATACGGGAAAAATTGCCGGCGAATACGAACTGGGTAAGGATTATGGGAAAGCCATTTCAGACACTTTAGCGCAATTGGGAGCCGATTGGGAGCAAGTGGCGGTTATCCCCAGCTCGAAATCCGGATCCACGGATGAAACCATGCTTATTTTTACCGACATTTTTTATATCCTTCTCAAACAATTTGCCATCAAAGAAGGGTTGGAAGGCGCGCGGTTCGCGGATATGGTTTTGGCGACTTCACACGAAGTCAATTTTGTGGACGGCAAAGAGCGTCCGGCCGGAGATTTGTTCAAAATTGATGCCTCTAAATTTCAAGCGCAGGGTTTGATAGACCTGGTTTCTCAGCGAACTCAGTCACTTGGTGCCGATATTCAAAAAGTTCGCAATGTTTTCGCCAAAACATTGGGCAATATGTTTTTTGAAACCACGGACAGGCCTGAACAAAGCCGTTTGTCCGCATTCATAAGAAATTCCGGACTTGATAAAGAATTGGGCGAGGACGCGCCCGGTTTCGGGGCCATGTTTGACAATGTGGGCGGCCGCTGGACAGGCGACCTTCACATGATGACTTTTCTGGCTTATTACGATTTGGACGCGGAATCTTATTGGACGGTCCGTGAAAGCGGAATCAGGCTGGTTCGCGAAGGTTCTCATCACGGCAATCAACTGGCCCACAGGATTCTGGACGACAAGGTCAAAGACATTGTGCTTCTTGTGCCGGATTGCCTATTCTGGTTTGGCAAATCCGTGGAGCAAAATTTTAATGAAAGCGTATGGCAGGAGGGGTTTGTCAATCTGGTGGCGATTCGTCGAAGTGAATGGGAAACGATTGGGTCGCTTTATAGGCACGCCGGGAATTGTCTTATCCTTAATCTTACTTCTTTGAAAATGGAAGAATTTCCGTGCCCGGCCTTTAACTTGCCGGTGCCCGAGTTCAAGGGGCTTTCACCCCAAAAAGTGGCCGAAATCTTTGCGGATTTATTCACCACCTTTTATGGCATGACCAACACGGTCGGAACAAGGTTGATAGCCCGGGCCCTTGCCACAGCAGGATTTAAGGCCGACGATGCGGATTTAAACAACCTTGATCATCCGGCTACGCGTATTGTTCAGAAAAATCTTTTTTTGTTACAACCTTACGTTGAACTCGGCAAGGGACTTTTAGAGAAAAAACTGAAAGCATTGCAGGAATCGGAGTCCAAGCAGTCCGGCGCGATGAATGCCGCTTATGAGCAAGTCAAGGTTTGCGCCCGGGAAAGGCGGTTCCTGACTAACGTGAGCGATCCGGATATTTTGAAAGAATTGGAAAAGAAGCAGGATTTTAAAAAGACGCTTGAAGCGCTCAAGCCGTATGCCGCGCGTTTGGGCCGCAAGATTGTCCCTTTTATTTACTTAGAGGGCGAAGGATTTCGCGCTTTGCGCGCCGCTCTCCTCAAACTTGGGATTCCCTGGGTTATGCAGGGAACCGGTGATCAGCATATCAGCTATCAGCAGGTTTTGGCGCAGCCCCAAAAATATCTTCTGTTTATTGTTTCCACTGTTTTCGATAAACCAATTCATGGCCGCCCTGCCATAGGGTTTGCCAAGGGCTACTTGGATCAGGTTAGTCCTAACATGGTCCGTGATCTCTTTGCCGAGGCTTCCTATCATGCCCTGACCGGCCTTCGGGAAAAAGAAGGCGGTTTGGGTTTTTTTCTTCGTTTGCCCTGCAGCTAACCAGCCGCCATAAACAGTTTTTCCGTAATCCCTTAGCGGGAGGGAAGCCGTAGAGAAGCGGGGGTTAATTTTTTCTGGTTTTGAGCCGAAATTTAAGAGGAGATGACAAGTTCTCCTCTGGATTTTAGAGATCCGCGATTGTTGCTTGCCGAAGAGTTGAAAGATGAGCTGATTGATGAAATTCTGCGACTACGCCAAGAAAAAGAAGCTTGGGAGCGAGAGAAGCAGCGGCTCGAGAAACAGCTGGAAGATTTGAAGAAACAAATCAAGCCTGCCTTTATCAAAATTCCCATTTATAAGAAGAAGAAACGCTGGAAGAATCTGGGCAGGCCGATCGGCCTGCCTGGGTGCACGCGTTCCAAACCCGCAATCATCCATCATGTGGTGGAGCAAACCCTGGAGCAATGCCCGGACTGCGGGCAAGCTACGCTGAGACCCATGCCGACGGAAAACCAGGAGCACATTCAGGAGGACATTGTTCCGGCGCGGGCGGAAGCGTTTGTCGAAACGATTATTGAAATACGCCAGAGAAATTCTGACTTTTCTGGAGGTGCCAGGGCTGCCTTGTGACAATAACCACGCCGAGAGAATGATTTGACCCAACGTTATCTTCCGTAAGATCTCATTCTAGAATATGTCTCGCCTCGGAGCCGATGCCCATGAGGTGCTGATGTCGTTATTGCAAACCCTGCGGCTTCGTAACTGTTTAGCCCTCTGAAGTAATCCCTTCAAAAATCGCATCAAATGCCGTCATTTTAAATGTGCAAGACGGCATCCTGAAATTCAGCGAA
>ASOC01000010.1 GCA_000405945.1 Candidatus Omnitrophus fodinae SCGC AAA011-A17 | reverse complement strand
ACTCTACAGTCAGGACAGGGAGTGGCCGGGTTGGTCAATGAAGTGCCTGCGGTTGGCAAGGAAGGCACGGCTGTTGTGGCAACGAGCGCGGAAACCTCTGCGGCTTTAAGCGGGGCGCAAACCGCGGCGCAAACGGTGCAAAGCGGCCAATCTGTCAGTTCAATTATTTCCGAGATACCGCAAACCACTCAATCAGCCACAGGCGTGATTTCAACAGCCAATGAAGTGCGCCCAATGTTGAACGCGGCCAATTCCGCGGCTTTAACCTTTGGTTCGAGCCAGAGCGTTCTATCCGCCGCGGCAGAAACTTCAGCGTCTAAAGTCACGTCGGGTGCCGCGCTTGATTATCGCAACACGGTGGAGAGCCAGTCATTGGCCCAAAATCAGAATTCAGCCATTATGGTGCAGGATACGCTTCGCGACCAAGCCCTTGCTTCCCGCGGTGGAGACATGAACTCGGTGATGACTTACCAGGTTGGGACTATTTCCAATGACGGTAAATGGGTGGGAGTCTATCACAAGAATGTTATGTTCCAGATTGATTATGTGGATATGTATTACAACGAAACGCCGCTTGATCCCAATGGCGGGTGGCCGCAGAATGCCGGGACTATGATGCAGAGGAATTTCTTCGAACCCATGACCGGAACGGCTACGGGCGCGGTTTCTGCGGATGCGAACTATATTTATATGTACAATAACGGAACGGGTGGCGGCGGTGGATTTCCTCCGGGTGGCGGCGGTGGTTCGTCGGTGCTACAGTCCATTGACCAGTATAGCCAGACTCCGGGAGCAATTCCGGCCAGCCTGCCTGCCACCACGGGCGCGACGCTTGAAATCCGCAGTAATTTTGACTCAAGCGGCAGTCAGATTGATTACGCCATCCGCCTCACGGGTGGGGAAAAGGGTCTTGTTGATTTTAATTATGGAGATATGGGGCTTGAGCAGGCCAAAAATTATCTCAATGCCAGTGTGAGCTCAAGTTCTACGTTGAACGATGTGGACTCTTCCCAGCTGAACAGGCTCTTTGGGTATACAAGCAACAACGCTCTGGATTATGTGGTGGATATTGCGAGCAAACGGTTAAGTGATTTTGATAACAATACGGTAGTCACTTATCAGAATAATGCGATTGACGAAAACAGCAATCCACAGAGTGTGATGCCGGAAGACCAGATCGTGCAGGCAACGCTGGCTTCGAATAAAACGGTGGATTTCTTTACCATGAAAGAATCGACCACGGGGACCATCCGTTTGATGGATGTGGATGGAACGACATTAAAAGAATACAAAGACGCCACCTGGACGACGACAAGCGCGGCCGCGGACAAACAGTTGCAGTCGATTTATCTGACGTCTGACAAGACCGCGGTGGATTATGTGAACCGTAAGCTGGCTGACGGAACGATGAGCCGTTTTGATTTTGAGGGAACGAATAAAGTGATGGAGTACAAGACCACGGCGTTTGACGGGGCAGCGGGGACGCAGGTGGGAGTTGTGACGATGACTGCGGACAACAAGGTGGATTACCTGGTGCGTGAGCAGGCCGGGGCGAAGACGTTTTATGATGTGAATGCGGCCGGGACAACGGTTGCCGGGTACAGCGGAGCGGATTGGACCACGACGGGTGGAACTGTGGAGAATCAGACGCTGGCGGTGAATTTGGCGGACGGGAAAGTGGCTTCGGTGGTGACGATGGGAGCGGATAATCAGAAAGTGTTTTATGCCGTGAACGCGGCCGGGAATAAGATCGAAGGGTTTGGGGGTGCGGATTGGAACACGACGAGCGGGACAGCGGCTCAGCAGATGATGGCGGTGAATCTGGACAATGCCGGGAATATGGATTCAGTGGTGAGGGTGTCTGCTGTGGATAACGCGAAGTATTTTTATGATGTGAATGCCGCGGGGACGATGGCAGAGGCGTTTAAGGACGCGCAGTGGACGACGAATGCCGGGGATGCGGCGAATCGCGCGGCGACAGTGAATTTGGAGCAGGGGAATGTGAGCTCGGTGGTGAAGCTGGCCGCGGACGGGACCACGCACTTGTACACGATGGCGAATAACGGAGCGCAGATCAATGAGTACACGGGTGCCACCTGGACAACGACAAGCGCGGCCGCGGAAAAACAAATCGCTGCCGCGAATTTGACCGCGGATCGCGCCTCCGTTCAAACGTTGGATCTTAAACTTGCGGACGGCACGACCAGCCGTTTTGGTTTTGACGGTACGACACAGGTCGCTGAATATAAAATCAATGCTTTGGGCGCCCAAACACAGGGAGATAGAGTCGGTACCGTTACTCTGACGGACGACCGCACGCAAGTCGATGTCATGACTCATATGTCCGCGGATAATACGGTTCAGCTTTATAAATTCTCGACCGACGGCTCACAGATGAAACAGTACACGGTTGATTCATTGAACGCGACTGCCGCCGCGCAAGATACGCAGACGGCGACAGTCAATATTGCGGGGGACATGAAGAGCGTGGCATCCGTGGCCATAAAGACGTCTGACGGAAAGATCAATCTTTTCACCTCAAGCGCCAATGAGCTTAAGCAGTATGAGGCGGCTAGCCTTGATGCCACGACAGGGGCGGCGGATAAACAGCTCGCCAATTACACACTCACGACAGACAAGCAGAACATCGATTACGCGGCTGTGAAGGATGGCGACAAGGTTCAACTTTATGATTATCAATATCAAAACGGCATGCTTAACCAAGCCAGCCTGTATGGAGCTGATAACGTGGACTTCAATTCCCGGCCTATTGCCTTGGACGATGATAAAATTTCGGCGCAATTCATTTTCGAATCTCCGAAGGTGTCTCAGCCGGGTCAAGCTGCAACGCAAGAGGCTCCGCGGCTGGTTTATGGGGTTACCGGGATTATGGATGCCCAACAGCAAGTCGTCCATTACACCACGGATACCGCGGGGAATGTGACTCGCGCGGATGTCCTGAACACCCACGCGACGCTGAACACCAATCCGGCGGATATTCCTGTGTCCCAGTATCAGCAGTCGTTTGCGTATGATTATTCCTCAGGCGCCATGCAGGTTGATTACGCGGTAGACGCAAGTGAACATCAAATCACCGAATTCGTCACCGCGGGCGGCGGTACTCTGCAGGAAGCGAGGCTGTATCAGAAATCTTCTATCACCTCAGTCCAGGCGACGGATAAACAGGTGAGCGACACAGACCGTGTCACGGACTACAGTTATCAGGACGGCCGTGCGCAATACGCCCGGGAATACACCCCGGCCGGTGACGTGAATCTTCAGGTCATGAATTACAGCCAGGACGGCAATCTTGCGAGCGTGGTTGAATATCAGGATGCAGGACGCTTGGCCACGCCTTCGGCCTTTGAAGGAAAAGACCCCAATGTGGAAAGAATTTACAACTCACAAGGGCAGGTCGATTTTATGCGCCAGTATTCCGGCGGTAAAGTGGCCATGACGGATTTGAATTACGATGTATCCGGTCAGGTTACGGACATTTCAGCCTATGACGAAGGAGTGATCCGCGATGTCTCGCCCACTAACCTTGGTTCGGTTCAGAAGTCTGCGGATATCATCATGGATAAAGGCAGTGTTCAATATGCCCGCATGTATGACGAGCAGGGACAGCCTCAGCAAATGGCCGTATTTAGCGGAAGCAGCTCCAGCGGCGCTATCACGGTAAGTAGCGGTGCTGGCGGCATGGCTCAAGCCGGCGCTGCGCTTAAGGGTGTGACGATCTATGAAGGCGGTGTTTCCGAAAATTCTACGCCCGCTGATTTCAGTGATCAGAATCCGATTGAGCAAATCAATTACCGGGATGGCATGGTAACGCAGATGACAACGTTCAGCGCAGACGGACCTTTGCAGGAAAGAATTAACTTTAATTACGGGGCAGGCGGCTTGGAGGGTGTTACGGTTCAGTCGCCTATGGATATTCATGACGGCACGTCTGTTGATACGGCCGGGGTTAGCTCTTATATCCAGTCGTCGCTTGACACGCAAGATGTAATCCGGGAAAGCAAAGATGTTTTTTCTTCTGAGATGAAGCCGGTCACGGCTCTGCAGCAAAAAGACGATACTTTGGCCATGAATTCCTTATATCAGAATATCAATGAAGACGCCTCTGATACGCGGGCGGTTGTGCGCGAAAAAGACATGCTTTATGCCGCGCAAAATGTCATGGAAGGCAAAAGCGTGCTGGCAACCTTCAAGAATGAAGCCAGTGAAGTCCTGGGCATCATCGGTCCTCAAAACCAGATTTTTACCGCGCATTATATTGACTCGCCGGTTGCAGGACAGTTGCGTCGCATTGATTATTTTGATGTGCGCGAAGTGGATGGCATGCAGACTCCCGCGTCCTGGAATGATGTTCCCGCGGGCGGTGAAACTCTCGGAAGAGTGTATTTTGACGACCAGAAGCTTGCGACCGGCATGTATTCGTCCCTGTCGGAACAGATGATAGGCATTGAATCCAGAGATTTGAACGGCGACGGCAAAACAGAATTTGCTGTTTTGAACCGGTTGCAGGGTGCTGAGACGACGGCTCCGTCCTCATTTGCCGGAATGCTGCAGAGACCTGCCGAAGAAAGAACGGATCTTGACCTCGGCGGCCGGGCGGTTGCCACTTACGAATTGACGCAGACGGGTACCGTCAACTCTTACACCCGCTTCGAATATGATTCTGTGGACGGTCATTTGGTTGCGGAAACAACGTACAACAAAGCCGGTCTCACGGTTGATAATGCCCGGACCAGCGTCACGGATAATGATATTCAGGAGCGTTTCTTCTATGACGCTACGGGATCTTTGGACCGCGCCATTGTCAGAGAAGAACCGCAGCAACAGGCGGAAGGAGAGATGCCTCCTGCGGGTGTAGAGCCTTCAACGGCTCAGCCGCAGTTTATCCAGGCAGCTTTCCTAAAGGACACGAACGGTCAAGTTAAGATTGTGAACTGGTATGAAGCCGCAAATGCCAATGACGCGGTGCCTGGCGCTCAAGGTGCGGTTGATTTGGAGAAATTATCAAAAAGCGAATTCACGGAATCGCAATCAGCTCAAATGCTTTTCAGTCCGGATGGCGGATTCAGTTTGCGCCAACTCGCCGCGGACGGCAACGGCTATGACATGACGGGCGTGACCATGGACCAGGCGAGCGGCAACCCTCTTAGCATGGATTTCTACAATAATATCACTCCCGGCATGACCAATGACCAATTGAACAAGAACAAGGAAGGCCAACTCGCCTTTGGTGCGAATGGCAGTATGACATTGTCCTATTTGAGCCAGGACGGCGATATTAGAAATGTTGATTACAGTGTGGATGCCCAAAGCGGAGCGGTAATCGCGGCGCACATCTTGAACGCAGCGCAACAGGAAGTGGGATATGCGGCTTTCCAAAATGGTGCCTTGGATTATTTGCGCGAAACCATGACGGATGGCACGAATAGGTTAATCGACGTGACCACTCAGGAATCCGGACAGACCATGAAGATATATAACGGTGTCAGCACCAATGCAACACCGGCAACCGTGAATCAGGCGCAGATGGGCATGATGCTGAGCGTCGGTAAAGACGGTGGGCTTGATTATGCGCTTGAGGGAGACGCTTCTACGCCGGGTGTTTTCAATATGTATGACGTGAATGAAAGCGGCGGGGTCGACCTTTATAAAGGAGTTCAGGCAAACGCGACGCCGTCGGCGATGACATCTAGTCAGATTGCCAACAGTTTCGTTATGCAAAAGAGCGGGCAGGTGGATTACGGCCTTGTTTATAACAATGGACAGGTGGCTGGGATGAACGACAATTCGGTAGATTCCGCGACAGGCCAAATCAGGACGACACAGTATGCAGGCGCGGGAATAAGCGCGAATTCCACACCTTTGAATGTGAAACCTTCGAACACGACCGCGGCCGTTACCTACGGCGCGGACGGGCGTATTAACAGTGTCCAGACGTTTGGGTCGGGCGGAACCGCGGGCAGTATCACGGAATTTGGCTACAACCAGAACGGCGGTGTGGCATGGTCAGGGCAGTATAATCAAACCCAGTATGACATGAGTGCGATGGGCGGTGGTGCTGCCGCCGTGCCGGGTGGCGCAATGGGCGGGGTCCAGGCAGGTTATGGCGGTTTTGCGATGGGAGGTGGAACGGCCATGGCTGGTGTTGATTTGTCCGGCATCGGCGGTTTTGGGGATGAATTGGGGCAACAGGAGATGGGTTCTGCAGTTGGGAATATGGAGTTTAATACCGGGGGTTCTGGCGCTGATGGCATGGATGAGAGCCTTTGGGGATATTACGGAGGCGGTAAATATATTGAGTATTTTGTGTTTGATGACGGGAGCCACCGGTATACGAATACGCTGGGGAAGAACGAGGTGGAAATTGGCGGCATCACTTATGACATTATCACGGATCCGAAGAGAGGCGATTTCACCCTCAAGGAGCAGATCAAGGGTGATTTGACCAAGGACGGTGTTCTTGACCAGGTCGATGAAACCATGATCCAGTCGGCCATCGGCAAGACCTCCATTAAATTGAATGCCGCTAAAGATGTTGCGGAATACGTAGAACTTGACGGAGTCAGATACAGTGTCAAACAAGACCCGGTCACAGGCAAAATCACGCTGGAAGAGCAGTTTGACACCACGCTTCCCGTGGAGTTTATCCGCATCAACGGAGCTTACTACAAGGTGGCTTTTGAGCCGATTACGGTCGAAGAAAACAGCCGTGTTTTCGAAAAACATACCTACACCTTCACGCCCTATCTCGTTAATGACAAGGGTGAGTTGATTGCCATGTCACCCGAGCTTTCCGGCAATTATGACAATAAAGTTGATTTTGGAAATGCGGTTCGGCCGGATGACGGGTATGTGGTGATGCCGGACGGCCTGCGTTACCGCCGTGTCGAGGGACTTGACCGGTATCTCCACACGCCTTTGGAAAGCGAAAAAATTGATGTGTCGCACCTTAAATTGGATTTTACCGCGTATTCGTATGTGAAAGAATCCGACGGAAAATACCGCCTGAATAACGGGATTAAGGATTATTTCAGCGATGCCGAGGGGAAAACAATCGGGATTGACGGCAAGGTTTTTGCCATTGAAAAAGACGGCGTTGAAATCAAATTAACCGAAAAAGATCATCCTCTGGTGAGCTGGAAAGAGCGCGGCCGGATGATGCGTGTCGGTGACCGCTACTACACGGTCCAGGAATTTGATGACGGAACATTTGTGTTCAACGATGGAGGCAGTTCCTATGCCAGTGATAAAGATACGGGCAAGGTGACTATCAATGGCGTCACCTACCGGATTTCGTTTGAGCCGGGGGCATTGAAAATGAGGGAACCGTCTCAGCATCTTGTGCTCTTGGAAGATCACGCGGAGCTTGAAATAAGCACTCAGATATTCCGCACTGAAGTAGATAATCAGCGCATCAACTTGTGGAACGGCCAGGAAGAAAAGACTTTTCGTGTTGAGATGAAGAAGGACGGGCTGTGGGCCCTTTACGACTCCAACTATAATGAGTATAAAAGCGCCTCGCCGTATATGATCTCTTTTGAGATACAGGGGAGTAACCCTGCTTCCTATGTTGTTTACCATATCCAAAAAGATGGCACCCGAATCATCTTCACCCGTTTGACCGGGCTCAACGGGGCCACAAGCCAGGAGATCGGTGCGAAAGATATGGGTGTCGGTCCTGACTGGTTTGCCGGAGACCAGGGCATGATGATGGAACCCGGTTCGGCGATGGAAGACGCTTATGTCCAGCAATATCATGAACCGCGCGGCTGGTCCTGGACTTTGCCCAATGAAGTGATAGTGAATGGCACCGAGTATAAGATTTCCAATGTTGGATATGATCAAAATTACAATCTCCAAAGCGCTATTTTAGCGGCCAATGGCGTGAATTACACATACAACGTCACGACAAAATCTATCACACTGGTTGACGGGCAGAACTATGAAATTGTCGGTCCTTTGGGTTCCGGTTATGCCTTGTTTGTGCATCGGGGAGATGCCTCGAAAAAGATTGAAAGCACATTGTATGATTGGAGCAGCGCTCTTGAAGTAGATAATGTGAGCTATCTGGTGAATAAAGATGTCAACGGCAATTACAGTTTGCACCGTGAAGGCGTGGATATTCCCGTGGACATGACGGCAAAAACGGTCACGCTTAACGGTAAAAAATACCGTTTCGTGGAATTCAAGGGCCCGGCCGGGGAAATGATGGAAGCCGCCGGGTACGGCGGGGATTCGGATCATGTCGCTTTGATAGAAATCAAGGAGGGCTTTGACATCGTGGCGCCTAGCCCCAATGTGGCTTTGAGTAAATATGAGGTAGTACTCAAGGGAAAGACTTACACGATCGAGAGTGTGTACCGTGACAACCAGACTTTCGTTTATCTTGTGAATGGAAACCGCCAATATCTGTGGAATGAAGATGAAAACACGGTGGAAGTGGAAGGAGGGGTTGTTTTCCACATCATGGGAAATCTTTCCCAGGGCCAAGGCTATGCTGTTCTTTGGCAGGATGCACCGAATCAGGCCGTCAGCAGCCCGTCCAACTTTGGTTCTTTATCCTCCTATAAGCAGCGACTGGCTAACGGGTCTTACGCCAAAGGACGTACACCCACCCTGGTGGAGATAGACGGAAAACATTTTGAAATTATCCAGGGTGACAACGAATCCGTCTTCCTCACAGATGGCCTGAATGTGTACAGCGTGAAGCCGGACGGCACTGTGATTCTTGACGGCGTGACTTATGTGCTTCAGAAAAGACCGGTCACAGAACCTGTCTTCGGCCAGAATCCCATTACGTTCAATGACCAGTTTTTCATCGAACAAAGTTCCCATACGTTTAATTATATTCTCTATGAGGGCAAAAACCGTCTGACGCAATTCGACTACCAACCTATTGTCGTCGCTCAAAAGAAATATGTAGCGGACATGGAAAAAAGTGAAGTCAAACTTTATGACGGTTTTACCTACAAGATGAATATCGATCCGGAGACCGGCAAGGTCAGCCTGATCGAATCAAAGAGCGGTCTTTTCACGAGTAAGGTCGCGCCTTTCCAGGTCATTCAACTCATGCATGACACGCCTACCGGCATTGAGAGAAAAAATCAGCTAATTTCCAGCCAGCAGGTTGGGCAGGTCAGCACGGACAGCGACGGGAAGAAACATACGGTTATTGACCTCCTTGGGGTTCAGTATGAGGTGGTGGATAAGGGGGATGGGCTGTTTGCCTTCAACAAAAAGGAGATTATTGACTATGATAAAGTTCTTGAGGCGAGCGGTATCACGACCGAAGAAGGAAAGGCCAGGTATCTGGAAACTGTCAAGTCGGAATTTGAAAAGAAAACTGTTATCATGAGCGATCCCCTTAACGGGACGGTGAAACTCGGCGATCTCCTTTTCCAGATCACGGTCCACCCCGTGACCGGCGCTGTCTCTATCACAGGCCGGGATATCCGCGAACCGGAAGGTGAACTTTATCCCGATCCCCTGGAAAAGAATATCCTCGAACTATCCGTAGTGGACCATCATGACGGCACTTACAGTTTTTATTCAGCCGCATGGGGGAGAAGCTTCAGGAGTGATAAGACGACGAAGAGCGTTGTCCTCGGCAATTACGTCAAATATGAAGTGACGGTGGATACCGATACCGGCCGGGTGAGCCTGAAAGAATCCACGAAACTGAGCAACTTGCCCAGCGCTGACCAGTATTTGGAAATTTACGGCAAAAATTATTCCGTTTATAAAAACCAAGACAACACGTACACCGTCAGTGACGGGCTCAATAACTATAAGACCGATGCCGCATCCCAGACGATTCGAGTCGGCAATTTTATCCGCGCCTCGTACTCGGAATACTTGGAAAGAAAAGAAAATGGGACTTTGGATGAGGTGACGGGAATCCTTTACGACGTTCGGGTTGATGAGAACGGCAAGATAAGCCTGGAAGACCATAAAGAAACGGAGCGCGCTTCCCAGATCCTGGAATTGAACGGGAATTACTATGTGCTTGGCCTGTCCGTGCGGGGTGACATCGATTTCAGCGAGTATGACACGGGGAAAATAGCGTTGCGTGTCAAAGCCACGGACACGAAAGTGACAATTGCCAATGTCGAATACGCTATCAGCCATGATCCTTCCAGCGGATTTATAACGCTTCAGGCCGGAAATATCATTTCCCGCGACGCCCAAATCATCAGAACTAACGGTTCCTATTACACGGCTCTCAAAATTGCCGACAATAAATACCGGTTTACTTCTGAAGGCAAAGTTTATGACAGTGATCAGCTGAAGGGAACCGTGACGCTTTCGGATCATCTTACCTACCGCGTGAGGGAATCGAACGGAAAGATTTCGGTCGAGGAAGTCTATGTGGACACGCCGGCTAAAAGAGAACTATCCACGGTGCTGGGAGGCAAAGTCTACAGCGTTACCTTTGATTCAGGGACCAAGGTTTATGCTTTTTACGAAGGAGACACTTTGGTGGCGGAAAGCGATCCCGTGGACAGTGCGAATCCCAAGGTCACGATTGGAACCAAAGCATTCAATATATTCACCTATGAGGGAACGGAGGAAATAGTTTTGGTCGGCCAGGAAGATATCAGCTCCGTGGTTTTCCGTACCGTGTTGGATATCAAAGGCAAGATTTATGTGGTCACCCCTTCTCCGGATGGGCGTTACCGGTTTACATACAAACAGGAAATACACTATAACGATCCCGAGGCCAGCACCGTGGAACTGAACGGCATTCTTTTGAATCTTGTTCCCGGGCCTTCTGCTATGGACTTCCGGCTGGTGCAGAAGCATATACTGAAAAGCAATCCGGCGGATGTCTTCGATATCGTGCCTTCGACTTACGAACGTCAGCTTGACCTCAATGGAATCCGCTATTCCATGAGTTATGAATCTATTGACCATCTTGAGGGCGACACGGTGAATTCCGAGCTTCATACCTTTGAACCGAAATTCACGTTCCGCTACCGCGACAACGTTTATTATAACCGCGATCCTATGCCGCCCACCGCGTCCTACACTGAGGGTGAAGGCGGCGATAATCCGACGACCATTATTTTAAGCCGTGACGGACAGCGGTTTATCGTGGATACGCCGGAAGCCACAGTGGGCGTGGAGAATCATCCCGCGGCTTATGTGAACGGGGTTGAATTGGACGGCGTTCTTTATCTTGTTTCGGAGCATTCAGAAACGAAACACACATTATACGCCAATGGCCAACGCTATGAATCGGTTTGGGACACGGAAAAAGAGGAAGAGATGATCACCCTGCCTGGGGATGTGAAGATCAAGATAACGCTGCCTTATACCATAGACAAGGATGGGAATAAAAAGGAAAACAAGGAAACGGCGGAGAGAAAGAGCGGTTTCTGGGATCGCGGCATGCCTGATTTTCTGATGATGGAAGCGCCGGACGGGGTAGAAAATCACAAGCTTCAGGAGCACCGGAAGATGGAAATACCGACCGATGTCGTATACTACTCGACTTTCCATTTCCTCGAACAAGACTCGGATTCCGGCATCAACAAGTTGGGTGACGAATCGAGTGCGGCACAGGAGCCGGAGAAAAGACTGGTGATGGGAGATAAGGCCTACCGGGTGAGTGTTGATCCGTCCACGGGTGAGGTTTCGCTTTACGAGGAACACATTGTGAGCGAGGTGGTCCGCGGAAAACTAAAAATCAAATTGGGCAACGACGCCGGAGGTTACGCTTTTGAAAAGAACATAGACGGCCGTTTCACTTTTACCGACGGGCTGAAGAAAGTGACAAGCCATTATGCCGAGACCGGGCAAAAGGTGACGCTGGACGGCCGCACGTATTCGATTTTCTACAATGACGAGACTAAGATTCCGACTTTGATTGAGGATCATCTGACCAGCGTGCCGGCCGGTCCGGACAAGGTTAAGATTGGGGAGAAGACATTTGCCTTTACGAAAGGCACTGGCGGAATCATCACCTTCACCAATGTGGCCGATGCGACCGAAAAAGGGACGACCTATGACCGTATCCTGGCGGGCTCAAAATATTATGTCGTGCAATATGACGGGCAGAATCGTATCCGAGAATTAAGAGAAGAAATGCTGCCGCAGAAACCTTTTGATTATGTCCGTATGAGGGGCTTGACGGACAGTCTGGATACCGTCATCAAAAATTACGGAAATGCCCTGACGGATTACAAACGGGAAATCAGAAGCGTCCGGGATAAATACGGCGAGCATATTGAGCTGGAAGGTAAAACTTATAACATCAGTTACAACCCCGGCGACAAGATCACCAGGCTCACCGACCCGTCGACCGGAAGGGTCTACAGCTCGGAAGACGGCAAAGTCTACGTGGGAGCGACGATTTACACAGTGACACCGCCGTCGCAGGATGACCCGTTTATTTTTAGCAGCAAGGGATCGGATATTTTCAGAGCCCCTGAGCTCACTTCCGATGTCATGAAATGGCTTTACGAAATGGATTACGCGCACAACGACCTTGAGGGATATAACAACCAGTTCATGACCGCGTTTAATGCCGTTACATTTGATCCTCGCTTCACGCCAGGTACCTGGCAGGGTTCAAATAGCCTGTATGACGATTACCGGCTAAACTACATGGCCGACGCCGCGCAAGATGCTTCCAGCGCAATCGGAGAGTATTTCCAGGGGGATATGGGGCTTGAGGCCAACTACAATTTCCTTTTTGACACCCCGAATAACACGTACTGGAGCCGTGCCGGAGAGCTTAGCTATCTGCCCACTGAAGAGATACAGTATTTTCAGGATGGCTTTGGAAAATTCCTCGGCAATTACTATGAAGGTAAGGCGAAATATGAGGAATCACTTAAGCGTCAGCAAGAAATGTACCAAAAACAACTGGCTCAAGCCGGAGGATTGATGCAGGCCGGTGGAGAGATTTCAGACAGTGATATTCAGGATATGATGGAAGCCTACAATATGATGATGGCCCTGGGCGGTGCGAGAAGCTCTTATTCGCTCCCGGGGGTGCAACGCGTTTTTGCGCCCACGTATAATGCGAATGCTTCTCATATTCTGGATGCGGGCGATGAAATCACCTTTGAGAGTGATCCTTCCGGTATCCGGAAATCCGGATTCACCGTGAATGGCATTGTTTACGAGTTGTCTTTTGAAAACGGCAAGCCGGTATTAACGGAGTTCAAATCTCTGAACGTTGCTAATGACAGGGAAGCGGTCGTTCTGGCGTATCAGATTCTGACGGGATACGAACAGCTTGCCGAGGATGATCCTGAATACTGGATGTGGTCCCGAGATGTGATAGATACGGAAACGAACGAACTGAAAACTATTTACGGTCAAAAGCCCATCTATGCTTATGACCTAAACCCGGTTGATTCGACGTTTAACCGTCAAGCCTACGAAAAAATGATCAAGGACCGGAAACTTCTATCGGAATACAATTATGATTTGAACAAGAATTATTTCCGCACATTTTCGTTGAAAGACGTGATGGCGAATCCGGCCATGTTTGAGTATGACGATGACGACAAGACCTTTAAACTGAACGGCACATCGTGGAGAATATTCAAGAATCCCGTGACGGGTGCCTACATGGTGACGCGGGATCTTGAGCCCGCGCGGTCGACTTCTATCTCGACTGTTAAGGTGAATTCCACGATTTACAAGGTAACGGACCGCGGCAATGATGTTTTCGCCTTTGACGACGAAGACCCCGACACGCCGTCGATTTTGAGCGATGCGGAAAAAAGTAATCCCTCCAAGGGGATTCTCGGAGAAGTGGATTTCGGCAGCGGCTTTGTGTTCACCCTGAGCCGTAACTCTCTTACTTATGAATTGATGCTTGATGAAAAGGCTGAGGACAGTATCTTTTCGGGAGAGAACATCGTTTATGATAATGTGGACGTTCAGGAATTCAAGAAATGCGTGAAATCGGATAAGGAAACCGGGGAATGCAAACAATACTCTTACCGTTACCGCACGGAAGCGAATTTCCACGTTTCCGGCAATGCCAATAAAAAAGGCGTGGTAGCAGTCGAAAACTTCAAGGGTGAGCCTGAATACCTCAATGGGGTTAGGGTCGCGGCCACGAATTATTACATTTTTAAGGCGGACGACAGGATTCTCGTCAGTGACGGGAAGACCACGCTGGAAGTTTCGCGTTTTAACACGGTTGATCTTTACGGGCATACTTTCCGCGTGGTTCGTGATGATTTGACGGGGCTGTATTCGTTGAATAAAGTGGCGACCGTTAACAAGGCTTCCGCCGGGCTTCAGGTTGACCAAAACTATTTTATGATTGGCGATCAGGACGGTACCTACAAAGTCGAAGTGGGTGCTATGCAGCGCTTTATCCAAAAGGTCAAGATGACCTGCGGTGAAGACGGGTGCCATGATGCCGACCCGCCTTCCTATTATCCTAAGCAGTTTGACAGCAACCCGTATGACAACACTGTCACTCTGGATGATCAAATCAATTACCAGTTGATCATTGATCCAAAAAATCCCACGAGGGTCAATATCGCGCCGGATCAGGCGAAAAGTTTTGATGTCCCGACGCTCAGGCTTGGAGACAAGAATTTCAGCGTGGTGGATCACCAGAATGGCACGTACACTTTCAAACTTACGTACTCGGCGGAGGAGAAATATTATCAGAGCGTTATCAATAGCGGAAAGAAACAGGTCGTCATTGACGGACTGCTGTACGATATTCTTTTGAATAACGGACAGGTGACGATTGAAAGAGTCGACCCGCTCGGCAGTCAGACTCTCCGGACCGATCTCGTAAGATTGGAACAGGCAACCTATAAGCCTGTGGTCAGGGAAGACGGAACCGTCACGCTGACGGATACGACGTCCGAATCGCTTGTATACACCTCGGTGAAAAACGTATCCGGGCATACGGTCACGATTAATAACAAGATTTACAATGTTACGGTCGGGGAAACAATTCAACTTGACGAGAAATTTGACATCATACCCGTACGCCACACTGCGGTGATTCTGGATGGGCGTTATTACACGGTTTCGGTCGTTAAGAATAGCGTCGGGGCCTATCAGTATTCATTTTCCGACGGCACCAAAACCTTTAAGTCGGAGATGATCACTTATCGGACGATTCTCAACACCACCGATATTTATCGCGCCAAAGTGGTCATCAACGGGAAAGAGTATATGGTGCAGGCCAAGGGGCCGAATGTCGGCGAGATTGAGTTGAGAACGGGGTATCGCGAGAGTTCGGATGCCGTGATGCTCAGAGTGAACGGAAAAGACGTGATAGCCCAAAAGGAACCGGCCGTCTACTACGATCCGAATGACGCGCGCATCGTTGACAGTGAAGGCGTTATTCACTATCGCGTCAATCCCAATGCTTCCAGTTACATGTTTATTGTCGACGGCAAGCAGTACTGGAGCGATCCGGCCACGCAGACCGTGAGTTTTGGTGACGGCGTGGTGTATGACGTCGCGGCCGGTAAGGACAGAGTTGCCGCGCTGCGGGAAGCTAATACGAAGAGCCAGCAAGTTCAGGTGCTGCAGGTTGACGGCAGATTTTACACCGTGACCCGTGACGAGCAAGACCCCATGCGCAGTCTGCATTTTAGCGACGGGTATGCCGGCTATGTGAGCGTCAAGGATTCTTATGGTTTTTACGCGGATGGTGACACGCTCTTTTCCGCGCCTTCACTGTATGACAAGAACCGGGCCAATTTCGGCGAATATTCAGCCGATATCCTTTTGAATGAATCGGGCAAAGCGCTGGGCGACAAATTCACCACCAATGAAATGAATTACAGCATCAGTCTGGGTGCGGACGGCGTTTATGATGTCGGATTAACGGCCAAAGCTTACGGCATGATGCAAGATCCGCTTTTAGGGACCAATTATCAATCGGTAAGCAACGGCGCGCAGAAAAAGCCGTTCATTCCGCTGGATTATAAGTTCCGTATCATGCTGGACGGAAAGTATGTCGGGTCTTTCACGGTTCGCGCCGATGACCCGGAGAGCTATAACAAAGGCTTTGCCACGCTGCGTCTGCCCAAAGGCCCCCATGACCTGAAGTTGATGTGGGACACGCCGCGTTCGATAGCCGGTGACGAGATTTACGGTAATCCGAATGTTCAAATCAAGGACGTGTTTGTTGTGGATCACAGGGTCCTGCCGGCCGACCTTAACGGAGACTTTGTCGTTGACAGCAATGACATGGCTATTTTCAACACCCTCAAGCAGGAGCCCGTGGTGCGTAAGGAAAGTGAAAGAATGCCCGAGGAGAAAAGATACCTGTGGATGAATGGAAAAGCCTATGACGTCGGTGAGACGAAGAATGCAGAGGGCGTCCGTTACACCTTGACGAGTGACGGGCAAACCGTGACCAGCGATTTAGACGGCACGATCACAATGGCCGACAAGACTTATCAGATCACGGCTTCAAAATACAACCCTGAAGATTCTCCCACCTTTGGCAGCGCGGACGAAGTGGTGGTGATTGGCGATCGGCGATTCGTGGTTCGCAAGGAGGGCAATAATTACCGGTTTATGGAAGGAGCTAAGGAGTACGTTAGCAGCTTTAATAGCTACGGGCCGGAGGGTGCCGGGAAGGGCGTTGTGCAGATTGACGGTGTGGTGTATGACGTGAATAAACTACTGGCGCCGAAAACCAAATACGCGCTCCAGGAAAAACAAGTCCAAAGCGAGCTTGTGGTCGGTCAGATTGTGGAGGTCAACGCGTTCCGGTATGTGGTCACGGTCAATGCTGACGGTTCGGTTGCTTTTGACAATGGAACGCAAAAAGCGACTGCGGAACCTCTGGCGGAAAGGGTGATTCTGGACGGGCATTTGTATTCGCTTTATGTCGAAGATATCACCGACTGGGTCAGCCTCAATGAAATCCTCAACAAGGTGGAATTTGTGACTGACAGGGTTCTGGAGGTGAACGGTCGGGTGTACAGTTACGGCCAGGTGGAAGACGATCCGGATATGATTTATTTTAGCGATGGCATCAATGTTTATAACGGAAGGGTTTCTGACGGCCAAGTCGTTGTCCGGGGCGTGCGTTACAGCATGACCAGAGAGGATGCCACGGGAAAAATCCAGCTGCGGGAAATTCAGACCACGGTGCAGCAAGTCAGTCAGAGGGTCGTGGCCGTTAACGGCAAACCTTTCCTGATTCAGGACAACGGCGATGGGACTTTCTCGCTGGGCAGCGATTTCGTCACCTATTCAAGCGATAAAGAAGGCCGTATCACCATTGATAGCGAGAGCTATTACATGGTAAAAAATGACTTGACCGGATTGGTCACGCTTATGACCGAAAAGCCGATCCGTTCCGATCTGCTAGAGGGCCGTGCGGTTCAGATTGACGGCCGCACCTTCCGTATCACGCCCGATGCCGTGAATGAAAAAATCTTTGCTTTCTTTGATGGGGTAAAGACCTACCGGAATACGGAAGAAGGCATTCTGGATGTCAATGGCGTGTTGTATCAGGTGGTGGTTGAAAACATCGGGGACAGGAAAGTTCTTTCGCTGGCCAGAAAGCCGCTTGAAAGCACCAAGCTGGATGTGATGACGGTAATGGTGGTGGGCCAGGACATTGTGGTTACGACCACGGCTGATTTCAATGATAACAAACCTCTCCCGGGTTGGAGTCCCCAGATTGGCCAATGGGAAATTAAAAATGGCCGCATTGAGACCGCGAATGCGTGGGTGGATACGAGCGAGGAGGATGTTTTAATTCAGCCTCCAGATATGTCAGGACCCGGATATTATCCTGGTCAGGAAAACGTGTTTTACCGCACCTATGCGGAAACCGGGCTGTCTTTAACCGCTAACGCTGATTTGGAAATGACAGTTACCCTGAAGGCCGGCCAGGAGGAAATTCAGATTCTCTTCAATGCGCAGGATGCGAACAATTATTATGAACTTGGCTTGCGGGGCCGGGGGATAAATGACACGGTGCTTAGTAAAAAAGTTGACGGCAATTTCAGCAATATTCCTAAGGCGGCGGTTTCGGGCAACCCGCCTGCGTACGGATGGATCAATACCGGTAAAATAATCACTCAAGACACCGCGTATCGGTTGAAGATTTCCTGCCGGGAAGGGATTATAAAATTCTATATTGATGGCATCCAGATTTTTGAGGCTTTTGACACGACGTTCATGTCAGGCAAAGTAGCGCTCTCGAGTTATTACACGGACGCTTATTTCGACGACATTGTCGTGAACGACATCCTGCCCGCGCCTATACTGCCTTATCAAGTCACGGAATTGTTGGACGGACGTTTGCGCTTTACCTACAAAGCCCGCACGGCCGACACCGATAATAGCGGACGCGTGACGCTTGAGGGCATGATGTATGACACATTCTATAACCGCGCGGCAAAACAAATACAGCTTGTAGCGGTCAGTAACAGAAGCCGCCTTATTTCCCAGCAGGTCGTATTCCTGAACGGCGCGGTGTATGCCGTTAACCCGAAGGCCGGCACAACGGGGATTTACGAATTCAGGAAAGGAACGGCCCTAGCGGTGGAGAGCAGGCCGGATCAAACGGTCACGCTTGACGGCATTCGATATCAAATAACATTTAGTACGGATGGTTCCATGAAGCTGGCAGAAATCGCGGAAGTGGCGGTTTCGGCCGCGGCTCAGATTGTGCTCATCGCGCAGGCCAGCGGGGAATTGATGCCCTACACGGTAACGAGGCTTACGGGCGGTAAATTCCGGTTCCAGAGCGTTTCGGAAACCGTGGAATCGGGGGCGAGTGGCGCGGTGATTTTATCGGGCAAAACTTACACGGCCGCGCTTACGGCCTCCGGAAAAGTTTCTGTGACGGAACCGGCCATGGAAAGCGTTACGCTGAATCAGAGCGCTCTTAGATTTAGTAATCTGATTTATGACTTGGAAGAATTGGGCGGAGGAAGAATACGGCTAACGGACGTGAATAATAATCACTATGACAGTTCCGCGGATGGCACCACGGTTTTGATCGGCCCCAAGTTGTACCGTGTGCTGGCCATTATGCCTCCGGCGCCGGTTGAATCCGACAACTTTGATTCCGGTTTGAACGCCGCGCATTGGGACAGCGTCATGAATCCCGCAGACGCGGGCGCGGCCGTTGTTTCCGGCCAGCTTGAACTTACCAAACCGGCCAATACGGCGGGTGACACCACCACGGCGAAGAGTGCTTCGATTGTGTCCAAGACCGCTGAAGTCAAAGGCGATTTTGACTTAGGCCTTGACTGGTCGCTTATCGGCTCCTTTGACAATCCTGCAGCCGGCCAGCAGGCGGCCAGCTTCTCGGTAGAAATTGACGCGAATAACCGGCTTTACATCGAAAGAGCCAGTGACCAAAAATACCGCGCGCATTTGATTCAGAACGGTGTGGAAAAAGCCGTGTTCTCGCAGGACGCGGGCAATTGGGTGGTTGACCAAGAGGCCCAGAGAATCGATAAAAACGCCAGCCAATATTCGGCGGCTTCAGAGAACGAGTTTTACGGCGGAAGCCAATGGTATCCCTGGTGGGAGGATGAGTCCGCAATTACTTCAAGTTATATGGGCATGGGTATTCCCTGGGTTGAATACGACATGGATACTGCGGCAAGCGGGGCTTATGATATCGGCATATTTGCAAGGAATGTAGTTGGGCAGGATATTCCCGGTATTACGAATTATGAAATAAACGTTTACGTTGACGGCGATCTCAAAGGACTTATCACCGTCCCTGAAAATAACGCAGCCTTTGAAAGCGGGAAACTGGAGAATGTCGATCTTACTGCCGGGTCGCATACGATTCGTTATGAATGGAAAAATGCGCAAATGGGCCAAATGGCAATGCCCGGCAACATTGTGCTGAAAAATCCCTACATTGAAGTGCCCGAGGTGAAGCATCTGAATGCGGATATGTCCGGTAAATTCCGCCTGACCCGCGTGGATGACAAGCTCACAGCTTCCTATAATAAGGCCGGCGCTTGGACCGAACTCGGTACCTGGGGCGGAGGCTTTACGGGTGACGCTAAAGTCCGCGTGGAAATGAGCGGCAAGAGTGCGGCCCAGGCCAAAGCCGGGTTCGATAATTTCACCAACTTCCTTTATGCCAGACAGGCCGCGGCCAAGGCGCAATATCAACTGAACAGAAAGGCACGGATTTTCACTGTTTCCAATTATCAGGTTACGATAGGCGCCACCACATACACGGTTTCCGTGGATGCGACTGACACGACTCTCTACCATTTTAAAGCCGGCACTGTGGACAAAACCGTAAAGGCCGGAGGCAAAATTGAACTTGAAGGCATGACTTTCACGGCGGCTGTGGATGCCCAGGGTATGAAAACCCTGACCGAATATGTGCAGGCTGATTTTAATAACGACGGCTTTGTGGACAGCGCGGACCAATCCGCTCTCGCGGCCGCATTTGGAACTGTCGTTAAAGATGAGAAACCAGCCCAGAATAATGTCACCTTCACGGGGCCGTGGTTTATGGATGCTGACCCGAGCGGTGAAAATTCGGGCGTTATGTCGATCACCAATTTTACTATTGGTGAGCCGTTTCAAGGTCCGGGGGGGACAGAAACGCCTTCGCTCACTTACAGTTTCAATCCCGCGCAGGCCGATGCTTACCGGGTCGGAATAACGCTTAAAAATGATCAGGGCGCGCCGAATGCGGACGGCTATTACGATATTGATGTTTTGATTGGCACTTCAACCACGGCCGCGCAAACCATTCGCATCCCGGCGAACACGGATTGGACCACGGGTAATGCGCTTATTTCCTTGCCGGCCGGCTCGCAGGATATCACTTTCCGCTGGGCCAACGCACATGAAGGGGAAACGATACATGTGAAATCGGTTTTCATCGCGCTGACCTCTACCGCCGCCGTTCGCAAGGATTTGAACGGAGATTTTATCATTGACGCGAATGACGCGAAGCAGATTGACAAAGAAATCACGGATATCAAGTCCGTTAAAGAGGTGATGAGCTTTAATAATCAGAAATATTACATGTACAAACAGAATGATGAGACAACGGACATTGCTTTACAAACCGCGGGCGGGCATATAGCGGCTTATTCTTCCGCGTCCTGGAATTATGATCCACAGGACGTCATTGACGGGAAAGTTGCGGAGGCCGAGGCGTTTTTTACCGGCAACACGGACGGTGATTTCATGTTTGACTCGATTGATGATAACCAGTATCTGACTCTGGATCTGGGTTCTGCACAGGAAATTTATAAGATTGTTTCGAAACACGATAAACCGGGAGATTCATACCCTGTTGGTTCCTATCGCGTTGAAATCTCCTTTGACGGTATCCTTTGGAATGAAGTAACAAATGTGGCTTCCGTTACCAGCTCGGAAATTTCGACCGTGATCAGTCCCTCAGTGGCGCGCTATGTGAAATTCCATTACGGCAAGGAAGCTTCCATGATGCCTTCGCGGATTCATGAAGTCGCGGTTTACAAGGTCGACATGATTCTCAATGACCGTGTAGCAGTCTATGAGATTAGCGGAGACCGCAGCCAGGTCACCATGGGCGGAAGAACTTACGGCGTCGAGACCGTGGACGCGGTGAGCGGAGAAATCAAGTTACGTACCCGTTACGTTGTTGATTTTAACCAGGACAATGTGGTTGACGATGCTGACGACAAGATATTCCAGGATGCCTACTTTACCGGCGTCTATGATTCGCGGGTGGATATGAATCATGACAACAAAGTCGATGACCTCGATATCGCGCTTTACTCCAAACAGCGCATGCGCGAGTTTGACGGCGAGGCCATTCAGGTCGGAGGTGTTTCCTACCTTACCCAAAAGGGTCCGGACGGGTCGGTTCTGTTCAGAAACGGTACTATAGTCACGCCCGCGGTTTCCAATAATTCGGTTATCACGCTTAAGGAAAGACCTTATTCAATAGCCACTTTGACCGGCGGGCGCCTTGAATTGACTCAGAAACTGGTCTCTGACCTTAATCAGGACGGCGTGATTAACAGCGCGGACGATACCGTGTTTAACGACGCGATGGCAAATAATAAAATAACCGCGCTTTCGACGGCGCATTCAGAGGGATCAAGTTTTGCACGTATGACCACGAACGCGGCCGGTCTTCTCAAACTTGAAACCGGCATGGCATCGAATAATTCCTATGGTTATGGTTTTGATACCGTGAATTTGAAGGGCCTGACCCAGCTGGGACTGAATGTGACTACCTCCAATTCTTATTACAATAGCACGCAGAATTCTTTTGCGGGGTTGGTGATTGATTACTACAACGGCAGCACTTACGTGAAATCCGTGGCTCTCGGGCTTGGCCAGGTTCGTACTGATATGCCGGGCGTTGACCAAATTGTGGACCTCAAGTCCCAAATAACCATGGGGCAGACCAGCCTTCTGAATCTTGATTTGACGGCTTATGCGCCTTCCGACTGGAACGGAGAAGTGCGCGTCAAGTCAGGCCTGCAGGATGTGGGCGCAGGGAATATCTTAACCGTTGCTTTTACCCAGCCGCTGATGGATGTCCGCGCGGATATCAATCATGACGGTCTGGTCAACGGGGACGATGAAATCATTTATATGAAACAACGCGGCCAGACTGCCGGCAGTCAGAAAATCTCTCTGGCGGGTAAAGATTATTACTTGCGCAGGAACGCGGATGTCACTTTCTCGCTCTATGACGGAACCCAGACGCTCCGAAGCGCTGTTTCGGAGGCCAACCGGCTCACAATAGACGGTAAACCTTTTGTGATCCAGCCTATTGAGGGTGACGCAACCCATTATGAAGTGGTGGAGATTGTTCCGGCCGATTTTAACGCGGATGGAAAAATGACGGCGGCTGATTCAGAGTTGTTCTTGAAGGCCATGGGTTCGGTGTATGTTCCGCGCATTCAAACCGCTTCTTTAAATTACACGCAAATGCAGAATTTCTATAAGCCGTCCAATGACGTGGATTATGTGGTTTCCAGTTACGGATACGGATATGGATATGGTGAATACGGCTTTGATGAGCAGCCGCAATACGTGCTTCAGTCCACCATCGAAGTGCCACAAAAGAGAACCTTTGATATCGGATTGGATGTGCGTAACGGCGTCGGCACTGCTTTGCCTCAGGGGTATGCGTTTGAATTTGATGTCTATACGGATGGAGATTTCATTAATCCGGCCGGGCATTTAAAAGTTGACGGCAACGGCGTGCGCTTCGCGGAAGCCAAGTTTCAGAAAGAATTCACGGCCGGTATGCACTTCATAAAGTTCGTGTGGACCAATCCGCGCAATGATGTGCGGGCCGCGGTGCGCCAGATTTTTGCCGAAGATCCGGCCTATTCCGCGGTCTTTGACCTTAAACCGGATGGCAAGATCGACGGCGCTGATTTAACGTTGTTCAAACAATCTGCCACATCCTCGCGCGGTGTCACCCCACTTATCGTGAACGGCCAGGCCTATTTTGTCGAAAATCAAGCGGGCACTTATGTTTTTCGTATTGAATCAGATCCACGGGTTTTCTATTGGAGCGATCCCGAAACGGGCATAGTTGAATTGGTGGACGGGCGGCGCTATAAGATTCAGGTTGTGAACGAAGAAACCGGAGAAATCAAACTCAAGGAAATCGTGTCCAGTGATTTGAACGCGGACTGGGTCACCACGGCCGCTGACCGAGCTATTCTGGACGCGGCCATGGGTTCATGGCGCATGGATCCCCGCTGGTCTGTTTCTTTGGATCCCTCAACGGTTAACGAAATGCCCGTCGGTATGTCCGCTTTTTACGCCCAGTATGTGTCGGAAGCGGATAGACAGGCAGGCATTTTCCGTAAAGGCCTGGCAGCCGAGTTTAACGAGAGCTTTACTCGGGATTATTACGTGGATTATCAGTTCCAGATGAATGGTTCGGGTGAATACAACGTGGGACTCGAAGCCCGCGCTTTAAATAAACAGCAACTTCCCGCCCAGTTTACCGATTACCGTTTCGCGGTTTACGTGGATGATATGAGTCGCGCCGCCGGGACGCTTATCATTCCCGCTGACCGTGTTCATTATCAGGATGCGTCCATTAAGTTAAATCTCACGGATGGTGCGCACCGTGTTCGCTTTGTGTGGCTTAATCCGGAGGCGGGGACCAGCGTGGAACTGGGCCAGGTTTCCGTGACAGATGCTCATTGGGACGAGCGGGCGGACATCAATAAAGACGGCAGGGTGGATGTTGAAGACCTGGATCTTTATATGAGCTCTACGGCCGGCGAGGATCAGGTCCAAATTCTCGCTCTTAACGGGAAAACCTACTATGTCTCAAGAGACAATCACGGCGTTTACAACTTCAGCGATCAATCCAAAACTTACCCGAGCGACGCCAAGTCCGGAACCATCATGATTGAAGGTAAGCGCTACATTATTCTTGAAGCGGAAGACGGCAGTGGACAAATAGAAACCGTGATGGATCATTACATGGATTTCAATAAAGACGGCCAAATCAATCGTGAAGACGTGGCCATATTCCGCCAGGCATTGCGTAATCCTCAAATGGATGTGACCGCAGTGGCCGGATTGGATCAATCGTTGGCCGTAATGTCGCAGGGAGGCTATTTTAACCCATCCTGGGCTGAAGGTAATTGGCTGCGCGACGGCCAGACCCGCCATAGCATTAATCCGGATGTTTATTTCCAGCCCGAGAGTGTTAGTGGCCCTGGTATGGAGCCGGGTATGATGCCCGGGATCATGCCGGGAATGTATGGCAGTATGTACGGTATAGGGCTTGGTTACCCATTCGATATACCGGAAGCGGGCCTTTATAATTTGGGACTGTCCGCCAAGAATATTTCCGAACTGGCGGGGGTTCCTGACTGGACCAAATGGACCACCAATCCCAATGACATTATCAATTGGTCTTACGGCAGGGACGGGTCGCTTTATGGAGAGTCTTCCGATTCGTGGTGGTCAAGCGGTGATCCTTATCTGGTTTATAACGATATCAACCTTGGCGCGGCCCAGACCGGTTATTTGGAAATCACCTACCGCGCCACCAAGGGCTCCGAAGGGCAACTTTACTGGTTGGCGGACAGTGACACGCAGTTCACGGAAGCCAAGTCTTCCCGCTTTTTCATTTCAGACGACGGCGAATTCCACACTTACAAAATCGACCTGAAAAATATTCCCAATTGGCGGGGGATGATCAAGAAACTGCGTTTTGATCCCATCAATGCCAAAGGCGGAGCGTTTGAAATTAAGTCCATGAAAATCAAGACAGCCGAGGCTGCGGCACAGCCCATCCTGCAATGGGGCAATGTGGTGACGGGCAAAGACTTGCACTTTGACGTGTATGTCGATTTCATCAAACAAGGGACCATCGCTATTCCCTGGCAGAATGAAAAATATATTGAGGCTTCTTTGCCGGTTTACTTGCCGCACGGCAAACACAACGTGAGCTTCCAGTGGGCTGATCAATACAATTATCTTGGCAACGGCGCTGTGGTCAAAGCCGCGGAAGTTTCTGTGGACAAAATGTTTGCCCGCATGGTGGATGAACGCGCGGACCTGAATGGCGACGGCAAGGTGAATGTTGACGACCAGGTCTTGCTCGACCACGTTCGCAGCCTGCCTGTGGCGGAAGGCGTTATCAAACTTGACCGTTATACCCGCGTGTTTGATTTGTATCAGAAAAAAGCGGCGGGGTTGGGAGTGAAACCGGCGGATTATCCGAATCCTACCGCGGCCTACGCGGTTCCTCAACCGCCCGTCACCGAATATGACAAATGGAAAGACCTCGAGAATCGGATGTTCGGAAAACTCATGCAAATGCAAACCGTCAATCCCGCGTCACCGGCCTACGCCCAGCTTGAGGCGGAAAAGAACGCTTTGGTGCAGCAGGCCTTGGCCCAGCAGGATGTTATCACGGCGCTGGAGGAAGATCTTAAGAAGGACTTGAAGGCGATCGAGGAGGTGAAGGGGACTTATGACGTGTATTCCGTGAGCAAGAAAGCGGACGGCACCTATGAACTGATGCGTTTCGAAGACGGCGCTAAGGTCACTGTCAGCGATTCTGCTAACCATTTGGTGGAGGCGGATGATTTGATTTTTGACGTCAGACGGGATGATAAAACCGGCCAGGTGACTTTGATCCAGCCGCATGGCATGAGCCGTCAGGAAGCGGATGAGGTGATCGAGATAGCCGGCGAAAAATATGCGGTAACCCGGAACCAGGACGGTACTTTTGAGTTCATGAGTCTTCCGGCCGGCGAACGCGTTTACGCCGTGAATCAGATTGTCACCATCAATGGAAAACGGTATGAGATGAAATTGAGGCCGGATGGCCTGTTTGATTTTATCGCGCTGGAATATAAAACCTACACCAAAAAAGCTGATAGAACATCGGCCCGCAGTTCCAGCTGGGTCGTGGATTATGACGGCAGTCTGTATTCCACGACCAACTCCAGTGCCAGTTACAAGTTTGCTGTTCAGTATCCAGGCTTGTATGAAATTGGTCTGGATGCTAAGGGAACCGCGATTGTCACGCAGGGGGCTGTTGATTCGCTGGGGCAGGATATGGTGTACAAGGTTTCGGTCTACGTGGATGCATTGCTGGCCGGTGTGATTGAAATCAAATCCGGCACGCCCGAATATCAGCTCGAGAAAATCATGGTGAATATGAATACGGGTGTCCATGACATTAGCTACAGCTGGTCGGTCGGCAATGAGGGCGATTCGGACATGTATAACATGGGTTGGTATGATCCGGGCATGTACGACTATGGCATGCAAATTCCTGACGGCGGTCAGCCAATGGATCCGTACTACGGTGATTACAGCGGTTTTGGAGATGGGCTTGACGGCATGTTTGGAGGTTTTATGCCCGAGCCTCCGGCGGAAAATCAGGCTCCATCCAGACCCCAACCGCCCACCCTGCGCATGCGGGATGTGTTTATCAAAGAGGCGCAGGTCGTTCGTTTCCAGAGCTATGACGCACTGCCTTCAGGGGTGGTGAATCTCGCTTCCGTGGAAGAGGGCGCGAAAGTCATTGACCACTCGGCTTTGAGTTGGCAAACGCCCGAGGTGAATAATGTCATAGGCGGGCATGAGGGGCAATATGCTGCCGGACTTCGCGGTGAACTTATTTTTGCAGACGGGCCGGCGCCGCAGTGGAATCAGCCGCAGATGTTTGATCAATTCGTGACCATTGATCTTGGCAAAGAACAATGGATTGAGAAAGTTGTGTCAAAACATGCCAAATATGGAGAGCCCAACGGTATCAGTGGCGTGATGGTTGAGGTCTCTCTGGACAATGAGCACTGGGTTACGGTGGCTATGAACCCGGTAACGGCTGCGGCTATGGAGTTTAATCTGCCTCCGACGCGTGCCCATTATGTCAGAATGAGTTATACCCGAAGCGGAAATGCCGGCTCAAAAATTTACGATGTTGAAGTTTATAATCTCGGCTTTTCGCCCGATGAACGCACGATGAAGGTGAAAGCGGATGGCGCGGTTTATGACATCGTGAGGGATCCGGAGACCACGGCTTTAACGCTGGAGCGCGGCCTTTACACGAGTTCGTCCGACAACAAGGTTTCTATCGGGGATAATAAGTTTGACGTGAGCGTGAATGAAAACGGCCACGTAAAACTCGCTCAAGCCAGGGCTGAATCCGCAAGCGTGGAAGGCCAGAGCATTGAAATCAACGGTGTTCTTTACACGGCGGCTAAAAATCAGGAGGGAGCCCTGGTCCTTCAGTCTGCGACTGAAAGGAATGTTCAGGACCTTTCAACCGGAAGAATCCGTGTTCAGGGAGTTAATTATGATGTCACGCAGGACGGCTTGGGCCGCTACGCCTTCCGCGAACCTGTGCTTACGGACCTAGACTATAACGGCGTCGTTGATAACCGTGACAAGCAGCTGTTCTTGAGCGCGGCCGGTTCGATTTATATGCAGGATAAATCAGTGGTGGGCGCTACCCAGACGGGCGATTTTGTTATGGATTACGTCAAGCAAAAAGCCTACGCCGTTTATAACGAAGAACCCAACAGTTGGAATTATTACTTAGGTTTTCCTGTCAGTCCGGGCGGGATGAATGTGTCTGAAAGTGAAATTTCAACCGCAGAATTGCAGGCTGCCAGGAAACCGTTTGAAATTTCGGAAGACGGTTCCGGTACTTATGAAATTGGTATAAATGTCAGAAGTTATGACGGCCGCAGCGTTCCCGCGGATTATGATTACGTGATTGAAGTGAGTGTGGACGGTGTGGTGAAGGGCAATATTGTCATCCCGGCTAACGCTACCGAGTATCAGGACGGAATACTGAAACTTAAGCTCACGCCGGGCAAACATGGAATCAAATACCGTTGGTTAAATCCCCAGCCCGGAGTCGGCATTGAAACCGACCGGGTTTTCCTGCGCGATGCCAAGTTTAATAATCGCGCGGACATGGCCTCGGCTCTCGCTAGCGTGGACGCCAAGGGGGTGTCCAAAGGCAAGGATGACGGTAACAGCGTAGAGTTTTATGTGAATGGCGAGAGGGTGCCGGTGGACAATGCCAACGGATTGCATGTCGTAATTGTGGATGAGAAAACCGGCGAGCCGCTGAAACGGTATGTTTTTGATTTCTCGAAAAACGGGGCATCCCAGCAGGCGGCTTTGGTCGATATCCTCAATCGTCTACCTCAGGGACGTATTGTGTTGATGGGCATTCAAGGCGATTTGGGCGCCGTAATGGGCAGTCAAGGTGAATTGGTTGCCGATATGAATGGTTACTGGCAGCTTGTGAACATTCTTCGACAGCAATTTGGTGCGTCGCAAGCCGGGGCGGTTGTTCGCGGCGATTCGTGGTCTTTGGTTGCGGCCAAGGGGCAGCCGAATAGCGTGAAAGAGGCTTACAAACCCAGGCTGTTCGGTGCCGCGACGGTTGATTTCAAACAGATAGGCGGTATTGAGGGAGACGGCCGCGTGAATGATGTTGATGTCAAAGCTTTCTTTGCGGCCTATCATGACACGGATAGTGTCCGCGAGATTTCACTGAACGGCGGCACTTATTATGTGTGGAAAGATTTGGACGCCGTGTATCAAATCAGTGACAGAAGCAAGGTAGTTGTCAGCGGGATTTCGGCCGTGACCGTGAACGGCAGGGACTATGCCATCACGGAGCAGGCCGGCTTGCCCGTGTTCACGGAGAACCGTTTGGGCGATATCGCGCATGACGGCGTACTCAATGACCTGGACCAGAATGTCATGGATCAGGCCATGGGAACCATGTCGCAGACCAAGAGCGCAAATGACCTGATATATTTTGACGGCTACTATTCGGCTGAGACTGACCCGACCCAGGTCTATTATGCCGGTGGAAACGCGGATAACCGTTATTATAATTTCAGTAATCAAATTTTTTCGCGCATGGATGAAGGCCTGGTGGTTAGACAACAAAATTACCGCTTCTCTTACAATGTGGAAATTCCGGCTGACGGCTCTTATGACGTGGGCTTGGACGCCCGCAATTTCCTCAAATTGCCGGAGGGCATGAATTACAAGATTGAAGTGGATGTCTATATCGACGGCCAGAAATATCCTTCGACGGGCCTTGAAATTTCAACTGAAACCCTGGATTTCTCCACTGTGAAAATGCCCGTGGATTTCAAGGCCGGCAAACACACGGTTCACTTTGTGGTGGTGGATTTCTACGGTGACGGAAACCGTATGGCGCAGGGCACTGCGCCGAATTTGAGCGCGTATTCGGCTTCCTACGGCTCGATGCTTGAGGTCAAAGATATTTTTGTCCAGACCAGCAGGTACGACAAACGCTCGGACCTTGATCATAACGGTGCGGTGAATGCCGCAGACCAGGCGATACTCACGGCCGACAAACTGGAGGCCCGCAATACCGAAATTTCACGGACCACCGCCAATAAGTTCATGATGCTGGACGCGAAAATTTACAAGGTCACGGAAAACGCTGACGGAACCTTTGAGTTTAATGACGGCGCGGTTTCCATTCAGAGCGCAGTGAATCAGAAATTGGTGATAGGCGATAAGGTTTATTCGATTAGCAAGGACGCGGCGACAGGTGTGGTTTCGGCCGTGATCACGCCGAAAAGTTTCTTCACCGGCGAGGCTGCTGCACCCGCCGAAAAGCCGGTATCTGAGGCGAAAGCCGCCATTGCGTTGAACGGTATTTTCTACACGGTCACAAGCGTCGCTGGCGGAAATTTCGAATTCTTTGACGGAAAAAACACAGTTTTGAGTGCTAACGGAGCTGTCATGATCGCCGGGAAGACTTATGAGTTGACCGGCACTACTCCGGAAACGCTTTCCATGAAAGAAGCCCACCGCGAGAGTGTGCTGGCCGGTGAGGCCATCATTAAAGCGGGAGGCGTGATTTATCTTGTAACCAAAGAAGGGAATGAATGGAGATTTGCGGTGGAATCAAACCGCGGCACTAGCGTCTTGAGCACTGGCAATGGCCACCAGATTGTCCTGAATAACGTGACTTATTCGCTGTCTTTTAACGCTATTCTGAATGAAATCACGGTGGACAGTCATCCCGAAGTAAGCAAGGCCGCGCTGACTCAGGGGCTGATGATTGATGACACGCTTTACACGGTCACGGACAACGGAAACGAGACTTACACCTTTGAGGCGGACGGTTTCAGTGAAACCAGCAATGCCGGCACACACGTGGTCACGCTGAACGGTGTGGATTTCACCGTGAGCAAAAATGAAGCGGGAATAATTCATGTGGCCGGAGAGCGTTCCAGCCTGGACGTGACGGACCGCGTGATCAATATCCGGGGTGAGCTTTACGCGGTGAACCGGGACGCTCAAGGGTATTTCCTGCTAAGCAACGGAAAAAAGACCTATTCGAACCATCTCAAGGCAGGAGATTTTGACAAGGTCACGGGTGGTGATACGGTGCAAGTCACGGGCATCACTTATTCCTGGTACAAAGACGCCGGGTCTGACAGTTACTTTTTCTATTCAAATGAAGGCGGCCCATTTGGCGGTGGTTCAAATCAAAGTCATAAGGGCGTTAACGGCGAAGACCTCATTGATCTGGACCTTGTGACTTACAAGATTGAATCCAGCGAAATTGGCGGCGTAAGAATGATCACTTTGACACCTCAGGCCATGGTGCCCTCGGCGCCGAACAATGTGATCTATCTGAATCATGTTTTCTATCAGGTTTCGGGTTCTTTGCCCGCAGATTTCGCGGTAATGCCGGTCATGAGCGTTTCCAGCGGTGCGGGTTCCGGCAGTTTTATGCTCATGGGCAAGCAATACCAGTGGAACTATAACGAGGATATGAATTATTTAAATATCGCGCTCAACTTTTCAGCGTCCTGTTTAAGAACAACATCCAGAACCGCGATATCCGTCACGTCACTTCCCGCCTGAATGCGCGTCCAGACCTCCTGCATGGAATCAACCAAGCCTTGGAAATCTACCACCTGGCCCGTAGCGTTCTCAAACTCCTCATCATCAATGGCCTCAAGCAGTTTCTCGACCGAAAGCTGACTTTCGATACGGGCGGCATCATTCACGGCCGTTTGGACACTCGTCATATTCGCATAGGCTGTTTGCCAGTTCAGATTAAAATTTTTAATATCCGTCAGCTGATTGGCCACAATTTTCACGGTCTTTTCTCTCTCGGCGATGAGAACGGAAATTTCCTGCAGCCTGTCCTGAACCCGGTCAAAGGTGATTTGAATCGGCATCTCCACAGACCTATTGTTGGAAACGAAATCACGAACCATGTCCAACAAATCAATCTTGGCTTCGATAAACCGCGAGGTGTAAAGCTGGAAAGGATTATTAAGAACAATAGACAACGGTCGCTCGCCGGTGTCGCCGGCAAGTTTTATCACGGCGTCAAGCAGGGTGTCGCGCGTCAGGGTCCCGTCGGTGATTTTTTTATCATACCCGGTCAATTCATCGTCACTGGGCAGTCTGCGGAGAATGGCCTGAAACATCCCTTGAATATACTCTTTGTCGGTCATCGAAGAGGCCTTGGAATCAGCGGCGGTTAACCACTGTTTGACAATATCCTTGACCGATTTTTCATCTAATAGATCAGTGAATACAGCCCAGTAATCGGCGGTCGTTAGCGTCCGGCTCATGAATTGCGCAGCCAAACCGTCAAAAAGTCTACGGGTCGACGCAACGCCTCCCAAAACAG
>ASOC01000009.1 GCA_000405945.1 Candidatus Omnitrophus fodinae SCGC AAA011-A17 | reverse complement strand
CGCCAAGCGAATCGTCCATCTGCCCAAGGTCGGAACCGTGCTTCTCTTTATTACCAAAGGGGGTGCCAAGGAAACACGATTCTTGATCACCAACAACCTTCAAATGAGCGAATCCGAAATGGTCATGCTCTACAGCCAGCGTTTCAGAATCGAGATCTTTCACAAGGATATCAAACAACACCTGGCCTTCGGCCACGTGTTTATGCGCTCCTGGCAGGGCGTCCAAACACACTGGACTCTTGTCATGATCGCCTACAACCTGATTACCTTGTCGGCTCCGAAACATCTCAAAGGATTCCGTCAGAGGATTCGTCATTTCAGAAGCACCGTGTCGTATCACCAGTTGCTGGGGTTATCAAAAATCTCAACGCGTCGATTTAAATGAAATTTGCAGAACTCAAGTTACAAACTTACCTCACTTTAACTGATGATTTTCGCTTTCTTCAATAATTCAACCCATTCTCTTTTCTTTCCCTGAACCGTCTTCATGTTCCTGCTTGCATAATATAAAGTATGAATGCGCTCCTTACCAAAAATGACGCGAACCAGTTCGTATCGCTTCCCTTCCTCGCTAAATCCATCGTACATTAAGTCAGATTTACTCTGGCTGATGATATTCATTTTGGGATTGTTAACGGCCGTAAGCTTATTTGCAATATTGTTAGGCGTGAATTGATCCGTAGCATTCTTGAGCGTATGGACAGTAACAACTTCTGTCCAGTTCGCAGGATCTTCCCGTTCCAAAAAGTATTGAGTGATTTGAGGATTAGAATTTTTGATATCAACTTTTTTGTTCCACTTCCGTTTGTCAAATGCAAGCTCTATTTCCTCAGGCAGATCTTTTTTACTGTCATCCTCTCGAATGGTTTCTCCTTTTTTAACAGGCCCTACGAAAGTAAAATCCCCTGACTGATAAATACCCACACCTTTTTTTGCATATTTTTCCTCATCGTTGAGAAGTTCGCTGCCACCCGGTATTGATCGAATTTTATCTTCAATCGCTGACAAAGCAGTTTTTCCTTCAGAGGAATTCGGGTCAAGTTTTAACGCCTCTTTGGCATAATATCGGGCTCTCCCCAAATCGCCTTTCACCTGCACATAACAAAGGGCTAGACGAATATAAGCCGGGAAAAATTTGGGGTCATATTTCAGCCCTTTTTCATAAAACTCGATGGCCTTGTCTTTTTGTTCAAGGTAATCATGCGCATACGCCAGCTCAAAATAAGCGGGAGCAAAATCGGGCTCTACCGCGATCACTTTCTCGAAATACGGAATCGCTTCCACCAGTTTAGCTTGATTGTTTAAGGCTACGCCATCCTTAAAGACATTCCGAATATCTTCATTCGCACCAACAATACCCGTAGCGAGAAAAAAATAGAGCATCATCAAAAAACTCTTCGAAATACTCATCGTTTTGAATCCTTCTTTTGAAATGAAATTTCGTTTTGTTTTTTTATCGATTCGATGGCGTCTGAAATAATCCGCCTATCAAGGCTAGATATTCCCGGCTCTGCTAACATTTCTTGAAGGATGGGGATCGATTCCAATTTCCCAAAATCTTTAAGATACGCTGCCGAACCGTTATTGTACTTATCCGGCGCTTTTGCCAGGGCTAATACATGGGAATATGCGAGCTCATATTTTCTCCGCGATAAGTGAAGCAAGGCATCATGGTAAAGCGCATTCCCTGGTCCCGAGTTTAAAATTTCCATAGACAAATCAATGGCTTCTGCTTCATCCCAATAAAAAAGTACCCCCAAAGCGCCAGTTTTGACATGAGGGAAAATGATAAATTTTGATTTTATTATTTGAATCAACTTCCCTTCTTTGGCTAGGTCTTTTTTTTTGGCAAGAACGGAGGAGGCTATACCGCTATAAAAACCTGAGGGATGTTGCAACTTTTTTAAAAGAAAATCTGTATTTCTGTGCTCCCATTTTTTAAGTACGTAACTATAATGACTTGGTGCGACAAAGCTCATCCACTGCGCCCATAACGTCTCCGCTACAGGCTTCAGCACTAATATGGCGAACAAAGCAATTACAACAAACCATATAGTTTTTTTGATCCGTTTCATCTCCATATCATTGATTCCTATTCATAAAATCAAGGTACAAATCTCGAAGCCTGGCTCTTTGTTTCCTTTGCCCATTTTCAACAATCTGATATTCATGATCTTCCATCGCTCCGCTGAGCATACCACCATGGCCCAATTGCTTTTCATTATTAATGCGATCAGCTTCATACGTCAAATCTGTTTCCATATAAACGTAGTTATATTTAATTTTTCCACTTTCATCCAGATTATTCTCATAATCCAGATAGAGACTGGATACAGTACCTCCAACTCCTCCCGCCAATTTCACACCATCCGTCAACACATCCGTCGGAAGATGCGGCAAATCGCCGGCAGCGGTTACGACAAGGATTTGATCCGGTCTCAACCCAATCTGATCAAGATACCATTCAAATTGCAACCGGCTTACCCTTGGTGAAAAAAAGACAACCTTATCCGGGAGCGCTATCCCCTGCTGCTTCGCCGCTAAAAGCGCTTTCAATTGCGCCTCCGTTCCGGCGCTATGCGCGACCATTACCTGCTTCCCATCAGCGGCAAAACTTTCGGCCAGCGCATTGATCTCCGCTGCAGTATAACCGTCGTCCGTTACACCGTCTTTGAAACCGCTGTTAACACCCGGTGTGAATATAAATTTATTCGCCTTATTTCTGATTTGATCAACTAATTTTGGCACCGCATCATTAATTGCCTGCCGCCATCGACGATTCGCCGCACCTCCAATCAAAAAATCAGCGGCAAAACTGCCCAAATCCTCCAATTCATTCGACGCCAGAAATTTATACCAATCTAGCTTCATATCCACAACCGCCACGCCCGCGGCAAGAGCCGGATTGATCGTGTGATTATAAACCTTTGTATTCGGCCCATCCAGATTAAATACTTCCTTAATAAAATCGCGCAAGGCGGATGTCGTTTCTATGTACTGGTCATACAAGGCATTCTGAGTTTTGTACAACTGATCAAATGCGCTTGCCCCTAGATTATACGCGACTTTCATTTGTCCCAGGGGATCCACGAAAGAAGTCAGCGAAAAAATGCCTTCACTGTCTTTCCGTATAATCGCCGTTGAAACCAGGCTCCCGCCTTCAAACGCGTACGCTGTGCCTGTCAGAAAATTCTCGAATATTCCGGTGAACAAACTCCCGTCCGATTTTACCTCAAGTCCCTTGTCTCTGTTTTGCGCCTGTATCCGCGAAAGGATATCCCCCGTTTGCAAATTAAACGCATCAAGCTCTTTGAGCATTCCATCATCCACCACATATTTTATCCGGACACCGTCTGACGCAGCCTCCGAAACAGTGATCTGCACCCCGGAATACGCGTTTTCCCCGGTCATCCAAACATCCTTTGCGCTTTGCTCAAACCCATCGCCGGTCACATAATATTCATTTGCAAAGGAATTCCAGCCAAGTTGAAATTCTCCAAAATCCGCGCGAACATCACCCCCATTAACGGCCGCTTTCGTAAATACAGCCTCCTCAATGCTGCCCCCGCCATATTTAACCATGGTCTCTCTTTCCTCCGACCGCAGTATCCCAGAGAACAAATCTACCGCTTTGGCGAAATTCCTTTTCAAAAAGCCAACGCCATCTTTTAGAACTTCCGCGCTGAACGAAATCCCGTTTCGGATGCCGCCGGTGATCTTACCTCCAAATTTCGAAATACCGTTCATCATCTTTCCAAAAACGTTTCCCCCTTTATTAGCATCTCCGCCGATCTTTGCAACTATTTGCCCGAGCAATCCAGGAACGAATCCGCGAAACAATGCCGGCGCACCAATCTTGTCCAATAAAATATCTGCTCCATAGGTCACAATCCCACCCAGTGTCTTACTATCGAACAAAGCATCCTTGATCGCATTAAACACCGCTCCCGGCCCGCCGCCGCCGTTTGAATTGACGAGGGTTTCCACAAGCCCTCCCACGGCTGCGGAAATCGGGAGGCCGATCAATCTTGATATGCGCGGATCCATTCCCAGCGATCTTCCAAGCAAATCCATCCCGCCGAGGACAAACTGTGAAGATACTTGCGGCGCAATTTCCGTGAGAGCGGTTTTGAGGGTTAGAGTGGGGTCAAAGTAGGATTTTAATGCCGCGGATGTCAGAAGCGAGATGGCTCCTGTGATCGGAGGCGGGAGGTTGAGTTTGAGGCCCATTTCCGAAACGCCCGCAAGCATCATCCCCTGCAGGCCGGATTTGATGAAGCCTGAAAGACCTGTTCCGAGCCCTATGGCTCCGAATCCGGTGAATGCGCCAGCCAGGTTCGCGAGCGCCGGATTCAAGCCAAGCCCTTCCAGCCCTCTGGAGACCCCCATATTGATGCCAACAGCGATCAGGCTCCGTGCCGCCTGCTGCCCTGTCGTGAATAGTTTGGTCTTCACTCCATTCACTATAATTTCCTTGCCCGTGGGGTTTAGCACAAAATTCTTCGCGGATATAATCCCCGAGCCCAGCTTCGAAAGCCCCTGACTGAAGGTGGCTTTTACGAATTGAAATCCCTCTTGAAAAAACCGGCCCACATACCGCACCGATTGCACCAGAAAATTGCCAACCCCCTTAAGCCCCGACCATACGGTCTGGAAAAATCCCTGCTGTGCGATGCTGGTATACGCCATCTTAGCGCCCTGCACCACCCAGCTTCCCACGCTTGCCACGATCGACAGAATCCCGGCCACCATCGCCGCTATCCCCAGTATCTTCCCCAGCGTCGGGCTGTAAGGCGACACTATCGCGCTTGCCGCCATCAGGACTAGCGCGGCAATGAAAAACACCAGCGGCCAGAATGAGCCGCGTATCCTCTGCGCCTCTTCGTCCGTCAGCCGGTTTGCTGCGGTCGCGTCTTTCGTGTCCACCACCAAATACCCTTTGCCGTCCTCCTCCGCTTTCCACGCCTTCACAAATGAATCCCGCGTCATCGTCACCGCCTCGCCGTCCTTCCCCTTCCCCGTCTCAAAACACGTCACTTCCGTGTCCGTCACCTTGGTCACTACCACAAAATGGTCCTCCCCCACGCGGGCCATCACGAGTATCTCGCAATCTCCTCCCGCGGGACAGGCGTTATTGTAGAGCGCCTTGAGATCGTCGAAAGAGTAGCGGACACCCGCAAACTCCCGGCCGTGAATCTTCGCGACGCGGTTCATCGCGAACACCGAGACCAACAGCTCGCCCTCCGTGAGCGGATTGATGGTGCCCGTGAGAATGTCGATAAGCACCGCTTCAAGCCCCAGAGCCGCCGCCGGCGCGTCAACGCCCCGCGCGAGAAGCATGCTCCGAAGCGACAAAAACGCCGACTGCCCGAAATGCAGGCCCCGTGATTTGAGGTAGGTGAGGATGCTCTCAACTTCAGCCGAGTCCAAAGAAACTGTCTCGGACGGGCTCAATTGAAGCGCCGTAAGCCGGGCCGCTTTTTGAGACTCGGTCAGTGTGAGATAATCCCTGAGAAAACTTTCAACGCCCGCTATAAGCGCGGCGCGCTCTTCCTCCCGCGTTTTCTTTTCAAGGGACCCGCCAAGCTCGGATTCAAGAAGCGCGACGTCAACAGCCTGCGTGTCCTTGAAGCGGTTGATCCAGTCGCTTTCCTCCTGCGTTGACGGATCTCGGCCGAGTATGCGGCGGTAATAGTCCATCAGAATCGGCTGTATTTCCTTCTGGAGAAGGTCAAATAGGATTTCAGCCTTCTTTTTTTCAAGGTCCTGGACAGCGGAAGAGCTTGCCTGCTCAATCTCGAGTTTTTTCGCAGCAATTTCGCCGGGAAGCTTCGCCAGCTGTTCCTGCTGTGTCCTCCAGAGCTCGTCTCTTTGACTGTACAGGTTATTGATCGCAGACGTGACGTTGGGATCTTCGACCGTTTGAGTGTTGCACACTTCCCCGCACCAGCCGAACGAGCATTGCGTCACTTCCCGGTATCGCATCGGCTCGAGGCGCCCGATCTCCGCCGTGATGGCGGCAATGCCGCTGTCGACGTTCTCCTTGATCTTGAGGCGCGCGACTTCATCCTGCCAGGCGAGGCGGTAAAGCGCGTCGAACTTCGCCTGCTCGATCTCTTCATTGAGGCGCTCGGCCTCCCGTTCAAAATCATTGCGCGCTTTGACCAGCGTGATTTTCTTCAGCTGCATATCCTCTCCGGTCTTGCAGCCATCAGCCGGGCAGCCGTAATCGTAAACGTAGGAAAGATCGCCCCGGTCGGTGTAGGTCTCGCGCATTTTGCCCAGGTCGTAATAGGTAGACATCCCGTCCGCACGCTTCGCGTAGACGATCTCGTCCGTCTTGTCATAGACCGTAAGAATATTCATATCATCGCGGATACGGAGCGTTTCATAGCGCGTGAGAAAGCGCGAATAAGCGTCCGCCACAGAGGCGGGCATGCGGAGGAACATGGGCCGGCCGTCAAAGTCCTGGTCGGCGTTGGGCGCGAAATTCACATCCGTCACGGTTTCGGTGACGGTCGAAATCTGGACCTCTCCCACGGATTCATAACCGTCTCCGGGTTTCAGTCCCTTGTTCCCGAAAAAGCCCCATTTGCTGTTCGCGGCCGCGGCGGCCCGAAGCTCGCCGGCGCCGAGGCTTTCGAACAAAGCCAGCGTCTCTTCGTCCAGGTTCGAAAATGACGGATCGGAAACAACGGCCGCCACCGACTGCCCTGGCTTCACCTCTTTCAGAAAATTCTTGACCGCCAGCCGGTCTCCTTCGGAACCGAAAGTCCCCGAATAGACATCCCATTGATTCAGGGATTCCTTGTACACGCCCAGGATGAATCCGTTTCCGTCGTGGCTCGCGACCTCTTTGCCCGAGTCAAAAAACTTCTGCGGGTCGCCGGCCGAAAGGCTGACCTCTTTCGGAAACGGAACCCCGTTGATCACAAGCTGGACCCGGTTGAGGCGCGTGTAGCCCGTTAGCCTCCCGAGAACGTCTTTCCGGTAAGTGAAGGAATCTGTTTTTCCGTCCGAAGATTCAACTTTCGTCAAATTGCCAAGGGCATCGTAGATGAAATATTTTCCGTCTATCGTAAGGCGGATGCCGGTAAATTCGCCGGTATCCGATTGAAGGATTTCGGTTTTCTCCGCCTGCGGAAGCGAAACAGAAAAAAGTTCCCCGCTCGCGAGGCGGCCGCGCGCCGGGACATAGTTCTCGATCTCGATAATCAGGCCGTCTTTGAACTGGACTTGGCCCGATTTGATTCGCCGGGCGGAATCCATCTCGATATTGACCGCGTGATCTCCTTCGATAAGTTTGATCTCGCTTTTGCCCGGATTCTCCGCGTCGTACAAAAGCTGGGAGCCGTCATTCGCTTCGTATCCGGCAAGGTGAACGGCTTTCAACCCGCTCTTGCCGTAAATCTTGCTTTTATAATCACCGGGGTCCGGCGTTGTTCCCGCAGGCAGAGTCATCGTGTGGTCCGCGTAGCGGAACAAATAGCCGTCCTTGGTCAGATGCCTGGTGAGGTTGCCGTTCGCGTCGTAGAACCAGGTCGTGCCCCGGTCGTCCGTCACCTGCGTCTCGTCGTTCGCAAAGCGGTAGCGCGTGCTTTCGATGACTTTGTTTTTGTACGTGAACTCGGCCGCGGCAAGCTCCCCATCCGCGTAGCGGTAGCGGGTTTCCGTCTTGTCAGCGCTGTCAGACCGGAGAAGCTTTCCGTCCTTGAAGCGGCGCTCGTCTTTTGAAACCAAATCTTTGATCACTGTGATCTCGGCGCCGGATTCGTCAAATTCATACGAAAAATCAAGCTCATGCCCGTCAGACTGCGTGATCTTGCGCAAAGCCCCGTAGCGGTAGTCGGTCAGGTTCGCACCGCCTTCCCCGCTGTCCGGCCCGTGAATCACGCCCGCGCCGGCATTTCCAGTTCCGGAATAATCGTTCACCGTCCCGTCCGGCAAAATCACCTGCGTTACCGTTTTGCCGTTCAGCTCAACGACGGAGCCGTCAAATCGCCTGAAATTCACAAGCTCGCCCGTGACGGCCGCGCTTAGATCGGAATAAATCATGCGGGTCGGAAGGTCAAGAAGCGGAACCAGCCGGTCGTAGCGGAGCGGTTTGCCCGTGGCGATTTCCCTGCCCACGGAAACAAGGTTTTCCGATTCGGTTTTGATGCTCCGCGCATCCGCCACTGTCATCCCGACTTCCGCTTCCCAGAGCGGCTTATCGAGTTTCTTCACGGCCACATAATTAATCCCATCGATAAAAACGCTTCCGCTCTTGTTCACGCCTTCCGGTACGCGCTGGGGCTCTACCGTGACTTCCACTTCCGTGCCCTGTTTGCCCGCCAGAGGAAACCAGTAAGTTTGAGGAGTTGAAGTCAGGTTGTCGATCGCAAAGTTGTAAAGCGTGCCATGACCGTAGGTCTTGAGCTTGAGATTCAGCGGCGCTTCAAAAGCAAACCCAATCTGCTGGATGGAAAACGTCAACAAGACAAAGCAGGAAATAACGCGCAGAATTTTCGGTTTCATGGCTGGATAACAGGCCCTCTCTTCTTGCTTTCCTCTAAACCATCCGGGCAAGTCCGCGGTCGAGAAGTTCCTGGTTGAGGTAACGGCCTTCCCGGAAAACCTTGGTGTAGTTTTTCTCGGAGAAGGAGTAGAACACATCCCCGACGTAACGCCCGTGGATATCAATCTTGTGCGTCCGGACCATGACAAAAGGAACGCGAGCTAATTGATCCCGGACATACTCAAAAGCTTCGTAGCCTTTCGCTTCATCAATCGGAGGAGTATCAATTCCCGCCAATCGGATGCGCTGTTCCTTCCACACTTGGAAGCCAAGATCAATCCGCAGGATCAACGTGTCTCCATCGACGATTTTCTCCACCTCCGCTTTGTAAACGTAAGTAGGCTCGTCCGGCCGCTTGAGCGTTTTCCTCGCCGCATTCGCGGGCAGAGTCTGAGCCTGGCTGAACGCATCGCGCCCGATCGCACTCACCAGGGCATCCCGCGTCCAGTCACCCTCACTGGCTTCTTTTTCGTACCACGTCCGGGCATCCTCGTTCGGAATCTTCACCAGCTCGCGGTAGTGCGACCAGGTGAGATTTCCGCCCCTGGGGGCTGACATGTTGTAAGTCTCGTAAAAATCAATACTTCTGCGAAGCGTATCTTCATCCATCCCCAAATCTTCCGCCAGGTCCGCCAGAATCGACTCGCCATATCCCGCCGTCTCCCTCAGCTTCTCTTCCGAAAGGCGCTTCCCCACCTGCCAGTAAGTCTCAATGAGAACTTGGCTCGCTGCCTGCTCCGCTCGCTTCTTCCCCTCCTCAATGACTTTTCTGAGATCGCCAAGGAGTTTCTTGTAGCCTGAATCGGTGAGGATGGGTGGTTCGGGCATCGGCGGTTTCGCCTCCTTAACGTTCGCTGTCTTGTTCCGGTTTACCGCTCGACCGATTGCGGCGTTTTTCGTCGAGAAAATCATACGAGCCTGAAACATCTTTCTGACTTGACTCAAATCCCTTGAGCATAAAATCGATGGAACGGAGCTTTAACTCAAGCTGCTTCTTGATTGCTTTAAGGGTCGCACTCAGCAATACCTCCTGACGGAAAGGTTTCAGGAGGAAAGCATCCACTTTAAGTTCTTCGGCACGCTTTTTTGCCTTCTCATCATCGTAGGCGGTGATGACAATGACAGCCGGACTGTAATCTTTCATGTAGTTTGCGTAATCCTCAAGAAGGTCCATCCCCGAGACTGGCCCCAGGCGGACGTCCATCACGATCACATCCGGCCTTTCTTGTTTTATTAGATTGAGCCCTTGGTTCGCCGTCATCGCGGTCAGCACCAGGTAGCCACGCAGCGTCGTGGTAAAGGCATTGCCAAGCCAGCGAAGGACTTGGACATCATCATCAACGATTAGAATTTTCAAGGTTTTTCTCCTTCCATACAGGTAGTTTGATCGTAAAGGTGGTCCCCACTCCAACTTTGCTTGAACAACTGAGGGACCCCCCGAACTTTTCAACAATGAGACGACACTGATTGAGACCAATCCCCTGCCCTTTGCCTTTTTTCGTCGTGAAGCCGAAATCAAAAATCCTGGGTAAAATATCAGCCGGTATCCCGAACCCAGTATCCGTAAAATCGATTCTGAGAGAACGGGGATTTTCAAGATCAGCGGCAGCCCGGATCGTAATCTTTTTCTCGATCCTTTCGCCCATGGCATAAATCGAATTTTTAAAAAGATTCACAAACACCTGCGCCAGAAGGGTTGGATTTCCTTTCACTGGCGGAAGTTCTCGGGGCACCTGTTCAACGATCGGAATCTGGTGAGTTTCGCCGTGAAGTTCCATTCCAATCAGGGCGATAGAACTCTTAAAAAATGTTTTAAGGTCAACTGGCCCGATTGTTTCCTTGTCCTCTTTTTGCAGTTTGTTCAGGGTGTCGATCACAAGGTAGATGTGCTGGATATTAAGCTGGAGGCCTTGGAGCACCTCGCGCAGGTCTTCGAGGGCCCTGAAGTACTCATCGGCCGCCTCTGGATCCATTTTGCTTTCCTGCGTCTTTAAGACGTTAACGAGTTTGACGAAAACGCTTCTCTCAAGGAGTCCAATGGCATGAAAAACCGGGGTTAAGGGATTGAAGACTTCGTGGGCGATCCCCTTGACCAGAGCCGAGACAAACGCCATCTTCTCCCGATGGATCAGTTCAAGCTGCATCTCCTCAATTTTCTTCCTGGCATCCACCGCTTCTCGGTAAAGCCGGGCATTCGAAAGCGCAATCGCCACTTGCACCGCGACGGTGGGAAGATAGTCAATCTCCTCCTGTGAGTACTCTTGATCTGATTTTTTCTTCCCGAGCATCAAGAGCCCGATCAGCGCCCGGTGAAGAAAAAGCGGAATCGCAACCACCACCCTAAGGTCCGCCAAACGGTCGATCATCGCGCGGGGAATCGGCTCAGCGAACTCCGGAGAATCTAGGCAGATCAAGTGCGGATTTTCACGAAAGTACCGAAACATCACATCGTCCTGAGAGTACTCAAGGGACATCGCCGCGCCCGGAGTCCCGTAGGCATTGAGGGTGTGGTATCCTTCCTCGTTCTTCAGGACAATGGCCCCGGTTTCAGTTCGGAGCGATTCCTCGAAGGTCTCCAGAATCGTCCGGGCAACTTCGTCCAGGTCCAAGATCGTGATGATCCTCTCCGACAAGCGTCTCAGGATTTCTTTGATCGATTCCTTCTTCTGAAAGAGAAACCTATCCGTAACTAGAACCAAAAAATTCCGCGTAGGCTGATAAAGGAGAATCGCTATCAGGACGCTCAAAAGCGTTGAAACATTTGTGCTAATAGTAAAATAGCGTCCGATAATTTCTCTTGTGATCGTACTTACCACGGAAACCACTACCATGACCATCGCAAAAAATCCAGCAAAGATAATTGTCTTTTTGATAATGACTTCGATGTCCATGAACCGATATTTAATGATTGCATACGTCGTTATTATGGGAAAAAGAAGGAATAGAAAAATACCGTATGGCGGGAAGTCAATGTCGTAAACCAACAAAAAAGCGCTTGATCCGCCGACGTAACCTAACCCCGTTGCAGTGATGAAAAAAATCTTCCTTTTTCTTTGCGAAGGTTCGTCGGCGATGGTCGATTGCAGCATCAAATAAAATGAATAAAGAACGTAAATAAAAAAATAACCAACAAAGAGCCAGTAAAACCGACCGGGATTTGTGTAAAAATAGAACTTCCATTTGGCTGTCAATGGGGCGCATAGTTCACCTGTAACAAATAAGCCCATCTGCAGGAATGCTAAAAGGATTCCGATGACGAGATCCCGCCTCAATTTAGTATCTTTTAAAAAGTGCGCTCTTATAAAATAAAGGAAAGCAACGGGGATATTAATTGCGCCGAAATAATGAACAAAGTAAAAGACATTTGCGATCCTCTCACTTTGAATACTGGTTAATACCCCAAGACCAAAGCTCCAAAGCCCTACGCTGAGGCAAAAGAGAAACCAGCTGAAGTAAATTTTATTTTTTGGATTTAATGAAACGATCCAGATTCCAAGCAACAGAGTTACTACCGATGAAATGAGGAAGAAGGGGGATAAGAGGTTAGTCACGAATTATTTTATCTTTGTTTCTCCCGTACTTGTTGTGAATGTCGACGTATGTCCTCGTAATAACGGCCGCTGCTGTCGGAAATTCACCAGCAAGAACGGTTGCCGCAATGATCTCGGAAAATTTATCTGCTTTGCCAGAGCCAAAGCATCCCATAACTTTGAGGCATTCGCTTTGCGTCCCTAATCCTGTTCCACCTCCAACAGTTCCAAGCAGAAGGTTACGCAGCGTACATTCGATCAACAAGTCCTTGCCACTTACAATTTCCGTTGTAGTCGCACAGATATTAGACATACTTAAGTCTGCCATGTCTTGACCCGTCGCAAGATAAATAGCAGTTATTCCATTGGCTGCATGTACATTCACAGCTGAAATCCCTGCTGCTGCGCCGCATTCCATACAGCGGTCAAAAAAATCTTTCATCACAGCCGCCGTGACTTTCAGCATACCGAGCGCCTTTGACGATACTACGGCCCTAGCTCTTACACATCTACCCTGACCTTCTTGTTCATTGAGCAGGGAGTGATGCTTTATTCCGCTGTAATGGGATCGATGATAAAAATGGCACCCCGTTTTTGCTTCAATGTATTTGCAAGCGTTGAAGGTTGCATTATTAATCATATTTAGGCCGTGGGCATCGCCCGTATCGTAAATAAACTTCATGACGAAATTGTTTCCGATCCGCTTTTTTTTGATCTGTAGTAATTTACAATGTCTGCTATCACCTTCGGCTACTTGCTTTATCATGGCCAAACTGCTATCGACAAAGTCATTGACCCGCCTATCCTCGTCCGTCGTGATTGGAAACATAGGATCGATGTGAACACCCTTTGATAAAATCTCGACTTCTACTGGCCCTGATATCTTAAGAAGCCTTATTCCGACGTCATAAGTTAAAACAAGGGCGCCTTCTGTTGTCGCCATCGGGACCCAGAAGTCACCCACGGCATGGCTACCGTGAACGCTGATCGGCCCGACAATACCGAGGGGTATTTGAACTATGCCAATCGGATTTTCGATATTCCCCTTAAGATAATTCGTATCGTAGGTGCAGCCTCTGATGTGCCTCAAGGGAACTTCAAGTTGACGAGAGAGAATATCGGCTTTCTTCTCAACGCTTTCGGGCTCGTAGAGTTTCCGAATCTTCTTAAAAGTCTGCTCCTCCGCTTCTTCGACAGGAGGGGAGTCAAACACCTCGAGGGACTTGGCAGCATTGAGCGTTCCAGTGACGGCTTCGAGCAGATTGACAGAATCAAAGGGCTTCTGGATGTAATGGTAGGCGCCCAATTGAAAGGCTTTAATGGAGGCCGATTCATCTGCGTAGCCGGTCATAATAATCACTTTCTGCTTATCGATTTTCTTGTTCTCTTCAAGATCCCGTAGCCGTTCCATTACTTCTGTACCGTCAAGACCCGGCATCCTGACATCGAGAAGAATGCAATCATACTTTCGCTCTTCCACCCGTTTCAAACCCTCAAGACCCCCCTGGCAAATGTCAACACTCCAACCGTTCTTGATGAAAAAGCTGGAGAGGCTCCGAAGCACGAGCTTGTCGTCGTCGATGATCAAAACGCTTTTCTTGGTTACAAGATTTGGCACGGAGAATTTACCCCCTTACGTCATTAAGGTATGCATATCTTAACGCTGAACCCCTCAATATTCAAAGGACTTTTGCCATTCGATTCTTTGCCATTCGGGACAGACACCTATTTAATAATGCAGCCTCTGTTGCTTGGGCCGTCCACGCTGTCAACGGTTTTCTGAAAATCCCCATTTGTGGCTTTTGAATTTCCCCACTTTTGGCTGATTGTTAAAATTCCGGATTGTGCCTGAAAAGGTTTGACCTGATCTTCGTCCGGTATCGAGATCGTGGCTGTAATCGAATTTAAACGCAATAAATCTGTCATGCTTCTTCCTTTTCAGGCTTTTCTTCCCAAAAACCAGCTTTTTTCTTTTCCCTCAACCGGTAGGATTCTCCTTTAATGTTCAAGACCGTGGAGTGATGCAGCAACCGGTCCAGAATTGCCGTGGCAATGACCGAATCGCCAAAGACTTCACCCCATTTGGTGAAACTTTGATTACTGGTGAGAATCATGGCACCTTTTTCGTAGCGCCTTGAGACGAGCTGGAAGAAAAGATTGGCTCCCGAGCGCTCAATCGGGATGTAGCCGATCTCATCGACAATCAAAAGCTTAGCCATCTGGTAGGCCTTCAGTTTTTCCTCAAGCCGGCCTTCCTGATGGGCCCGGGCAAGGTTACCCAGCAGTGTCTGCGCCGAGGTGAAGAGCACCGGATAGCCGCCGTGGATCGCCCGGATGCCCAGCGCAATGGCCAGATGCGTCTTGCCGACTCCCGGAGGCCCCAGGAAAATCACATTCTCTCCATGCTCGATAAAGTGGCACAGGGCAAGCTCTTTGACGCGCTTCTGGTCCACCGAAGGCTGAAACTTGAAATCAAAACTCTCCAGCGTCTTCAGGTAAGGGAATCGGGCCATCGTCGTGCGCATCGCGATTCCACGATCCCGCTTGGCCAGCGCCTGCTCCTCGACAAGACGGCCGATCACATCCGCATACGTCCATTCCTGCTTGGACGCTTCTTCCAAAACGCCTTCCAAGCGCTCCACCATTTTGTAAAGCTTCAGGGACTTCAGATGCTCCAGGGTTTGTTCCAGGACCGCGGCGCTCACTGGACACCTCCTCCCACTAAGACTTCAGCGGGCGCCGGCAATTCCGTGGCGCCCACGAGGGCTTCATAACTTGCAAGATCCCGGGCCTCGACCTCTTCACCCGCCTGGGGCCATAAACTGACCCGCACAAGAGGTTCGTCTTTGGGCTTGGGTTTCACAGAGTCCAGGATGCCTTGATAATGCCCGGAAAGGACGCTTTGCTGCCAGCGGCCGCCCAACAGGGGATGATCGGCCACAATATTTCCTTCCACAAAAATTGCCAGCCTTTCGCTCTTCTCCAGGAGCACGGCTTCGCGGCCCCAATATCTCCATGGCACCGAATAACGATTGGTCTTGTAAACGACCTGGGCATCCCGCGGGATGATCCGCGTGATGTCGTCTTCGATCCGGTACGGCGCTTTGCCCTGAAGAGAAATCAGAGTCTCTTGCTTGAAACGCTCGTTGGGTTTCTCGTGAGTCGTGCCGTGGATCCTTTCATCAGCAATCTCAAGCGCCCAGGCCTCCAGTTTTTGATTCAACTCTTCCAAATCCCGGAAGCATCGGCCATAGAGCCCAAAGAAATTGCCCTTCACATACTTCACTCCCGATTCTACCTTGCCTTTGGTCCGGGCCCGGTACGGCTTGCAAAGCCGCGGCTCGTAGCCCCAATACCGGGCAAAATCCAGAAACTGCGGATTCCAGCCGATCTCCTTGCCTTCAAAATCCCGAGACAAGCAGACCGTTTTGGGATTGTCGTATAAAATCGTAAGCGTCAGGCCTCCAAACCACTCAAAGGCCTGCTCATGACAGCCCAGGAACGCCGGAAGCTTTTCATCCATCTGGGCCCGCACATAAATCCGCCGTGAATAGCCCAGCACCATCACAAACAAATGAATCCTCACAGCTTGACTACCTAATTCAATGCGCGTTGAACCCCAGTCCACCTGTGCCTGTTTCCCGGGCCCCGTCTCAAAACGCAGGGTGGCTTCCTCCATCCTCCGTCTTTCTTCCCTCAGCGGCCGGATAAATTTCTTGACCGGCCCGTAACTGCCCCGATACCCCAGCTTCTGGATGTCCAGAAAACAAACCACGGCCGAGTAATCGGTCTCCGGGGCTCGCTTTAAAAGGCGCTCCCGCCAAGGCTCCAGAATCGATCCCTTCCGCACCCCAGCTCTTTTCTCCCAGGCCGCCTTCTTCCAATACTTTCCCACCGTCTTGCGGTCTATCCCTAATATCTGCGCCACCTTGCTTCTCTTCATCCCCTCCCGCTTCAATACTTGAATCGTTTGAAACTCTTCCTGACGGATCACGTCGCCCTCCTTCAAACGAAAGCTTTCTGCTTCCGCTCTTGAAGGAATCGACCCTTGCTCCATGCCTCTGCCCTCTTTTCTTTCCTCAACCCTCGAACCCTTTACCTCATCCTCCATTTTCCCCTCCTCTTTACTCCAAAAGTGGGGAAATTCAAAAGCCACAAATGGGGATTTTAAAAAAGCCGCTGCCACACGCGGCTTGTGTCGGAGCATGCGCCCAAGTCTCTTTTCCAATTTCCCGATGAATCTTTCCTCTCCAAGGGGCCGGCCCTTCAGGGTATGTTCCTTGATGGCTTTCATCTCGCCTTCCAGGTCGTCAGCGGCAATATATTCCTTCCATCCTTTTCTGGATTCATCCGTATACTCGAACAACCGATTGACACCCAGAAGATCCTTCGCTTCCAGCCCACAATGGACACGCGCGGTTGACCAATTCCACTGCCACGGCTTTTTCACCATCTTTGAGCGAACTGGATTCCGCTCAATGTAGCGCGCACAAGCAATCAAATAGAATTTGTCCATCACACACGAGAAAAAACGCCCTTGCCAGAGGTGCCCGGTGCCTGCTTTTATCCTTCGGTGAAAATACTGGGAATATTTCATGTTGACATACTTGAACACCTGACCAATGGAATCTGACTGCTTGGGCACCCCAATGAAATGAACATGATTACTCATGTGGCAGTAAGCCAACAGTTCAAGACCGTAACGGCTGCTTTCAACCCTCACCAAGTTTAAGTATTTCCTGCGGTCCTCGTCATCAACGAAGATATTTTGGCGGTAATTCCCTCTTTGGGTGATGTGGTGGGGATAACCGACGGCAACGACTCTGGCAATTCGCGGCACGAAGGGATGATAGTATCAATATCGGTTTGAGTTAAGATAATAGGTGTCTGTCCCGAATACGTGTGATCACCAATATCCATCGCATCCTGGATGGCTGATCCCCCGCAAAAACAACTTGAAAACTTTCAATCGATTATCCATTATTTCCTTGACCCGCCGCATTCTTTGCAGTAACGAGACGGGTGCGGATTTCCCGAGCCGTTTTAGCCCCAGCCTCACCTTTAAAAACTTTCTGTTCCATTTCAGTTAATAATGACAACGCTTCATCATAACGCCCAAGCTTTTCATAGGTAGGAATCAACCGATAAATTCCAACAAAAGCTCTAGTTCCAGGATCAGCTACGTATGCTTTTTTGTAGGCTTCTAAGGCGGCTTCATAATTTCCAGATTTAGAGAAATTGCCCCCCAACGAAATATTGTGCCATGCGTCATCAATTGCTTTGACATCTTTCTCATAATCTTCCACCCTTTTTTGGGTTTCCGGCGACCACTTGCTAGAATCGGATTCCTTGTATTGCGAGGCTTTTTCACCAACAAAAACTCCCTTACCATCTTCCATTCGTTGAACTGACAGAGATTTACTTGAATTAAAAGTAATTTTTCGAAAACTTACTGCTATTACAATTAAAAGCAGGCCGGTCGCAAAGCTTAAAATTAAAAGTTTTTTCATACCTCACCAAAATCTATCTTCCATGTACCGTTTTCATACTTTGCTGTTCCCTGAACAACAAGAGAGTTGAGGAACTCAGTAACAGAATTTGGAGTTATCTGCTCATCTACCACAGCTTTATATAGCCTTCTCATAAACAAATTCGTCAATCGGTTAATCTCCTGAGCTTTTCTTTCGGGTTCATATTGATTGCCCGGCTCATTCCACTCTGTTGGATCATAGCTAAAATCATTGTGCCGGGCATTTTTGATTTCAATATTTATGTTGGTAATATTGCCAGGCCCCGTGAACGCTGCATTTTCAAACCAGCTTGTCGGAGGTCCAAAGTCACTCACAGGAACCGGCTTTTTGCTTTCGTCGATACAATCGACTACGCTCGCATCGCACGGATAAATCATCTGCCCTGTCACCGGCGTCGGGTTGAGCGGTTCGGTGCCCCAGACGTTAATGATACGTTTCAAATTGGGGTTGTCAATAAACGCATTGTGATTGTTAAATCCAGGGTGAACCCCTTCATAATTGATAATGGTTTCAACGTCAAAATAAGCGCCGTCCGGCTTGGGCTTGGCCAGCGCATTGATGAGCGGCGAGAAGAACCCGGAATGAGAAAAGGCAATCCCGTCTTCGAGACGGCCGCCTACGCTCTCTTGCTGAACCATCTTGCCCCAGACTTCGTCTATCAGACTATTTTTGATTCCAAACCCAATCTGCGACAGCAAGCTTTTTATAGGTAACAGAATAGGCGTATCAGCCAATCCCTGCACACCACCGGCTATAAATTGTCTAAGTTGTTCTTCATCCTGCATTCTGAAATAAAAGTCAGATAACCAGTCCGCCATATTCCCAACGAGGTCTGTCGTTTCATAAAGCGGGATGAATACAGTCTTCAAAAGATCAACCACATGATCTTTTATTGAGAGGTCAAAAGCGTAAGGCGGTATGAGCGTATCCAGTGTGCCCTCGGGAACAACTGCATTGTTAAATCCATTTCCAAAAAGGAACTTGCTGGTCTTCGTAATAGTTTCGCCGGAAGCTGCCCCCGATTGCGTGGTCTGGTTGACATGGGTTTCCTTCAGCGTTCCCTGGCTGAAAATATAATCCACGGCGTATGGCAAAAATTTAAACATGAGATTCCAAAAACTTCCGCCTTGATTAGAGGCCGGCGTATTGTCGCGTCCGTCAAGAATAATGGGCCACTGGTCACCTTTGTCAATGATAATGGGCCCCTTACCGCCTTCGGGATTGAATTCACCAAAAACACCATCAGCCCCGGAAAGTGTGCCGTGCATGAGCTGGCCGTCGGATATTTCACCGGCAAAAACGGTGCCGCCGAGAAGCTCGCCGATCAGCTTTCCGGCAAGAAGGCCCCATTGGCCGGTGTTTGTGACACCAAAAGTCCCGATTTGTGTGACACCCTTTTCCTTTTTGCCTATGAATTTCCCTGCAAAGTCATAGAAGAGAGAAGTTCCTCCGCCAAGGTTTTGCTCCTGGACACTTTGACCATCGAGTGTGGTAAGCACCTTTGCGGCCGTGCTCAACACCCCGCCTATTCCGCCGGAACCGAGCAATCTTTCAATCGTCTGGCGGCTGAAAATCGAGGTCGCCAGGGAATCAAAAGCCCCGATGATCCCCTTTGACTGAATCAGGGATCCAAAATCTGTGAGCCCATTCAAAGCCGCATTCACAGCTCCGCTGACTGCATTAAAGGGAACCAGCGCTGCTTGCCCAAGCAGATTTAAGATATTGGAGAACAAACCGTTCTGCCCAAGCGCTGACTCTACCGAGCCCAAGATATTACCGCTCTTCAGAGATCCAAAAAGCGCATCCGTTGTCTTTCCTGAAAAGTCGAATCCGATACTCGCCGCACCGGCGGCCAGTCCGTTTTTGATGGCGGCGAAGATACTGGTTGGATTTATGCTGTTTGCATAACTTAAACTATCCACAAGCCCGCCCACGGCTGCGGAAATCGGTAATCCAATCAGCCTTGATACGCGCCAGTCCATTCCGAGCGATCTTCCGAGCAAATCCATCCCGCCGAGGACAAACTGTGAAGATACTTGCGGTGCGATATCGGTGAGAGCGGTTTTTAGGGTTAGGGCGGGATCAAAGTAGGATTTTAATGTCGCGGATGTCAGAAGCGAGATGGCTCCTGTGATCGGAGGCGGGAGGTTGAGTTTGAGGCCCATTTCCGAAACACCCGCAAGCATCATCCCCTGCAGGCCGGATTTGATAAAGCCTGACAATCCTGAACCCAGCCCTATGGCTCCGAATCCGGTGAATGCGCCAGCCAAGTTCGCGAGCGCCGGATTCAAGCCAAGCCCTTCCAGCCCTCTGGAGACCCCCATATTGATGCCAACAGCGATCAGGCTCCGTGCCGCCTGCTGCCCTGTCGTGAATAGTTTGGTCTTCACTCCATTCACTATAATTTCCTTGCCCGCGGGGTTCAGCACAAAATTCTTCGCGGAGATAATCCCCGGGCCAAGCTTCGAAAGCCCCTGACTGAAGGTGGCTTTTACGAATTGAAATCCCTCTTGAAAAAACCGGCCCACATACCGCACCGATTGCACCAGAAAATTGCCAACCCCCTTAAGCCCCGCCCATACGGTCTGGAAAAATCCCTGCTGCATAGCTCCGTACGCCATCTTCGCGCCCTGCACCACCCAGCTTCCCACGCTTGCCACAATCGACAGAATCCCCGCCACCATCGCCGCTATCCCCAGTATTTTCCCCAGCGTCGGGCTGTAAGGCGACACTATCGCGCTCACCGCCGTCAGGACTAGCGCGGCAATGAAAAACACCAGCGGCCAGAATGAGCCGCGTATCCTCTGCGCCTCTTCGTCCGTCAGCCGGTTTGCTGCGGTAGAATCCTTCGCGTCCACCACCAAATACCCTTTGCCGTCCTCCTCCGCTTTCCACGCCTTCACAAACGAATCCCGCGTCATCGTCACCGCCTCGCCGTCCTTCCCCTTCCCCGTCTCAAAACACGTCACTTCCGTATCCGTCACCTTCGTCACCACCACGAAATGATCCTCCCCCACGCGGGCAATCACACGGATCCCGCAATCCCCTCCCGACGGGCAGGCGTTATTGTAGAGCGCCTTGAGGTCGTCGAAAGAGTAGCGCACTCCCGCAAACTCCCTGCCGTGAATCTTCGCGACGCGGTTCATCGCGAACACCGAGACCAACAGCTCGCCCTCCGTGAGCGGGTTGATGGTGCCGGTGAGAATGTCGATAAGCACCGCTTCAAGCCCGAGGGGCGCCATTGGCGCGTCAACGCCCCGCGCGAGAAGCATGCTCCGAAGCGACAAAAACGCCGACTGCCCGAAATGCAGGCCCCGTGATTTGAGGTAGGTGAGGATGCTCTCAACTTCAGCCGAGTCCAGAGAAACCGTCTCGGGCGGGCTCAATTGAAGCGCCGTGAGCCGGGCCGCTTTTTGAGACTCGGTCAGCGTGAGATAATCCCTGAGGAAACTTTCAACGCCCGCGATAAGTGCGGCGCGCTCTTCCTCCCGCGTTCTCTTTTCAAGGGACCCGCCAAGCTCGGATTCAAGAAGCGCGACGTCAACAGCCTGCGTGTCCTTGAAGCGGTTGATCCAGTCGCTTTCCTCCTGCGTTGACGGATCGCGGCCGAGTATGCGCCGGTAATAGTCCATCAGAATCGGCTGTATCTCCTTCTGGAGAAGGTCAAACAGGATTTCAGCCTTCTTTTTTTCAAGGTCCTGGACAGCGGAAGAGCTCGCCTGCTCAATCTCGAGTTTTTTCGCAGCAATTTCGCCGGGAAGCTTCGCCAGCTGTTCCTGCTGGGTCCTCCAGAGCTCCTCTCTTTGACTGTACAGGTTATTGATCGCGGACGTGACATTGGTATTTTCGACCGTTTGGCTGCTGCACTCTTCCCCGCACCAGCCGGACGAACATTGCGTCACTTCCTGGTATTGCATCGGCTCGAGGCGCCGGATCTCCGCCGTGATGGCGGCAAGACCGCTGTTAACCTCTTCCTTGATCTTGAGGCGCGCGACTTCATCCTGCCACGCGAGGCGGTAAAGCGCGTCGAACTTTGCCTGCTCGATCTCTTCATTGAGGCGCTGGGTCTCCCGCTCAAAATCGTTGCGCGCCTTGACCAGCGTGATTTTCTTCAGCTGCATATCCTCTCCGGTCTTGCATCCCCCGGCCGGGCAGTCGTAATCGTAAACGTAGGAAAGATCGCCCCGGTCGGTGTAGGTCTCGCGCATTTTGCCCAGGTCGTAATAGGTAGACATCCCGTCCGCACGCTTCGCGTAGACGATCTCGTCCGTCTTGTCATAGACCGTAAGAATATTCATATCATCGCGGATACGGAGCGTTTCATAGCGCGTGAGAAAGCGCGAATAAGCGTCCGCCACAGAGGCGGGCATGCGGAGGAACACGGGCCGGCCGTCAAAGTCCTGGTCGGCGTTGGGCGCGAAATTCACATCCGTCACGGTTTCGGTGACGGTCGAAATCTGGACCTCTCCCACGGATTCATAACCGTCTCCGGGTTTCAGTCCCTTGTTCCCGAAAAAGCCCCATTTGCTGTTCGCGGCCGCGGCGGCCCGAAGCTCGCCGGCGCCGAGGCTTTCGAACAAAGCCAGCGTCTCTTCGTCCAGGTTCGAAAATGACGGATCGGAAACAACGGCCGCCACCGACTGCCCTGGCTTCACCTCTTTCAGAAAATTCTTGACCGCCAGCCGGTCTCCTTCGGAACCGAAAGTCCCCCGAATACGACATCCCATTGATTCAGGGATTCCTTGTACACGCCCAGGATGAATCCGTTTCCGTCGTGGCTCGCGACCTCTTTGCCCGAGTCAAAAAACTTCTAGCGGGTCGCCGGCCGAAAGACTGACCTCTTTCGGAAACGGAACCCCGTTGATCACAAGCTGGACCCGGTTGAGGCGCGTGTAGCCCGTTAGCCGCCCGAGAACGTCTTTCCGGTATGTGAAGGAATCTGTTTTTCCGTCCGAAGTTTCGACTTTTGTCAAATTTCCGAGGGCATCGTAGATGAAATATTTTCCGTCTATCGTCAGGCGGATGCCAGTAAATTCGCCGGTATCCGCTTGAAGGATTTCGGTTTTCTCCGCCTGCGGAAGCGAAACAGAAAAAAGTTCCCCGCTCGCGAGGCGGCCGCGCGCCGGGACATAGTTCTCGATCTCGATAATCAGGCCGTCCTTGAACTGGACTTGGCCCGATTTGATTCGCCGGTCGGAATCCATTTCGATATTGACCGCGTGATCCCCCTCGATGAGCTTGATCTCGCTTTTGCCGGCGTTCTCCGCGTCGTACAAAAGCTGAGAGCCGTCATTCGCTTCGTATCCGGCAAGGTGAACGGCTTTCAAACCGCTCTTGCCGTAAATCTTGCTTCTATAATCACCGGGGTCCGGCGTTACCCCCGCGGGCAGAGACATCCTGTGATCCGCGTAGCGGAACAAATAGCCGTCCTTGGTCAGATGCCTGGTGAGGTTGCCGTTCGCGTCGTAGAACCAGGTCGTGCCCCGGTCGTCCGTCACCTGCGTCTCGTCGTTCGCAAAGCGGTAGCGCGTGCTTTCGATGATTTTGTTTTTGTACGTGAGCTCGGCCGCGGCCAGCTCCCCATCCGCGTAGCGGTATCGGGTTTCTGTCTTGTCCGCGCTGTCAGACCGGAGAAGCTTTCCGTCCTTGAAGCGGCGCTCGTCTTTTGAAACCGAATCTTTGATAACCGTGATCTCGGCGCCTGATTCGTCAAATTCATACGAAAAATCAAGCTCATGCCCGTCAGACTGCGTGATCTTGCGCAAAGCCCCGTAGCGGTAGTCGGTCAGGTTCGCACCGCCTTCCCCGCCGTCCGGCCCCTGGATCACGCCGGCGCCGGCATTTCCGGTTCCGGAATAATCGTTCACCGTCCCGTCCGGCAAAATCACCTGCGTCACCGTTTTTCCATTCAGCTCAACGACGGAGCCGTCAAATCGCCTGAAATTCACAAGCTCTCCCGTAGCGGCCGCGCTCAGATCGGAATAGATCATGCGGGTCGGAAGGTCAAGAAACGGAACCAGCCGGTCGTAGCGGAGCGGTTTGCCCGTGGCGACTTCACTGCCCACGGAAACAAGGTTTTCCGATTCGGTTTTGATGCTCCGCACATCCGCCACTGTCATCCCGACTTCCGCTTCCCAGAGCGGCTTATCGAGTTTCTTCACGGCCACATAATTAATCCCATCGATAAAAACGCTGCCGCTTTTGTTCACGCCTTCCGGTACGCGCTGGGGCTCTACCGTGACTTCCACTTCCGTGCCCTGTTTGCCCGCCAGAGGAAACCAGTAAGTTTGAGGCGTTGAAGTCAGGTTGTCGATCGCAAAGTTGTAAAGCGTGCCATGACCGTAGGTCTTGAGCTTGAGATTCAGCGGCTGCTGCCAGTCCATTTGCGCGCCCTGATTAAGCGTCGTGACGAGAAAATCAAAATTCGAAAGGTCCATGGTGAGGTTGTTGTGTATCGCGTAAAGGCCGAACTCGGGACCGGTTGCGTTCCGGTACCAATAGGCAAGACGCGCGGGAAAGCCATTTTGTCCCACCACCGCTGCATCATTGCCCCATCCCACCGTAAATCCTCCCACACTGGAAGAAGGCAGGACGTTGACGGGAGCTTCCCTTAATATTTCTTTCATCTCCCGCGTTCTTTCCGGTCTCTTGATATAATCCAAAAGAGACATTGTGCGCCGGCCGGTGCTTTCAAGTTCGGTCACCGGATCCGTCAGTTTTTCGTCAAAAGCGGCATCAACTCCGACGATTTTCCCTTCGGCATTGAAGGAATAGGTGAAATCGGTTCTTCCGTTCTGCGGCGTTTCGATTGCGATGATTTGAAGTCCCTTGTAATAGACTTTGACTCCGTCGCCGGCATCGATCGTCTGCTCCACATCGCGTCCGATATCAAATTCACGGCCGTCCGACGTTTTGACATGCGCCCGGAGAATGCTCCGGTCCTCCAGCCATTCGATTCCGCTCAAAGTCGCCCGGTCCGTCACAAGGGTATCGATTTTGCCGTCCTTGAGATTGGCCGTGTAGCCGTTTTCAATGATGGTTTTGAGACTGCCATCGGAGCCGAAAATTCTTTTCCGGTCATTGTCCTGCAGTACAAAGGAGCGGATGGCGCCGTTCAGGCTTTGGTCATAATAGAACCGCCCTTCCTGAAGCGTGCCGCGCGCCAAATCCAGAACAAACGCCGCGAGACCATTCTCGAACGTCACCGTACGGCCGTTTTTAAAAACCCATTTCCTTAATTTCCCCTCGCTGAAATACTGGACGCCTCCGTCGGCGCGCTTAAGGACGCCGTTCACCAGCTTCCCCGTGCTGTCGAGCGTAAAGTTCTCGAGGATTTCCTCCGTGTCTATCACTTCTCCGCCGCTGGCCCGCCTTTGCGCTTTTTCTTTCAGCAAATTCCGGACCTGATAATCGTTCATGCCCAGCGCCGCGCCCCAATCGATTTTCTTGGAATTTCTCACTTTGAAAGCGGACATCGGCCCCAGCTGGACCTCGCCCTTCGCCGCTTTTCCGTCCGCCGATTGAACCACCACGGCAATCTCTCCGAGATTTCCAGCCGGCTTCACGACCGGGATCTGGAAATACTGCCAGTCGCCCGTCAACGGGCCGGTGACATAAATTTCTCCCAGTCCCTTGAGCTCAAATTTAAGGCCTGTCCCCGCGGGCGTGTTCGGGCCAAGCCTCACCGGCACTGAAATATAATCGAAAGAATTCAAATCAAAGGTGTCGTATTTTGCCCAAATCCCGACGGGCTTGGAAACCTCGCGCAAATCAAAGCTAAGCCGCCGGATCTCGCCCATCTTCGCGTCGGTCGCGAATGCCGCGTTCGCGTAGCCATTGTCCGCCGTGTAAAAGGCGCCCTGCGACTGCGCCTCGTTCAGGACGTCCAGCGAAAATCCTTCAAACAGCGTTTTGGCCATCTCGGCGCGGCCGTGGAGCAGCAGATATTCCTGAAGATTCATTATTCGCTTTTCGGAGGCGCCTCCGCAGGCCCCCGTCGCGCACGCTTTGGAAAATTCGATCTCGCTGTGGTGATAAGTCTCATCGGCGTTGACATAATCGAAAACCCGGCCTTCGCCAAGCTCCGGATCGGAAAGGGCCGAAATGAACGCCGGGCGCTTACCCAATCCGCTTCCGATGCCGTCCGGCGCGGAACTCATGCCGTCATACAGAGGAACAACGGACTGCCCCAGATCAGGGGACGGCGGGTTTTTCTTCGCCACCGGAGTCAGGCCGAATTGCATCTCGCGGTATAACGCGTCATAATTCCGGTCTATGTTTTGCTGGGCGAGATAATTACTGAAATACCCTTGGCTCTTGTTGAGAAGCGACAGAATGAATCCAGCCTGATCCACGCCGAAATACTGATTTGAAAAAACAGGCTGTTTCGTCGTGATCGTTTTTCCCGTCACGGGATCAACAGTAGTGACTTCTTTCATCTTGACAGCATCCACCCAGCCCGCGACGGTCTTCACCTGGGGATATTTCGTTTCGATATTTTTCAGCGTTTGCAGCGTGTAGTGGGGCGCCAGCGCAAAAGCGGAGGCTGTTCCATAAATCGAGCCGACATTTGTCGCGAGAGGATCATCGGTTTCCGCGACCGCGGGAAGGCCCATTTTTCCGTTATAGCCCTGGCCCGGATCATCACCCGCGGAGAGAAGGCCGGGGATATCGTTGCGCTCAGCATAATCCGCCTGGGCATAAAGAAAATTCCGCAGAGCCGCGTCAAACTCGGAATATTTTGTTTCATCGACGTGGAGCAGCGGCCAGAACATCTGGAACGCGCCGCCGTCAAAAGGCACCGCGTTGTCAATCCGGGCGCCGTCCGCGGTTTCATAGGAACGAACCGCGACATCCAGATTCTTCACGGCATTTTCAAACATCGAATTGCGCGCCGCGAGCCAGATCAGGCCGGGCCGGAATTCGTTGAAAACGCGGTCCATGTGGCTATCGTCATAAGCCCAGCCCCAGGGATACACGCGAATATACGACCTTAGCCGGTTCGGGCCATAATCATAAAACCACGGATACCCTTCGTCCTGCGCGTTGAGAATTTCATTCGCTTTCGCGATGATCTGGTCCCGCACGGCGGCAGTGCCCTCGTCAAGGGTTATGTCCTTGAGCGCGCCGATAACCGACGACAGGCTCACGGACAGATTCAAATTGTCTCCCAGTCCGACATTCTCAAAAGCGCGCTCATAAGAAATAACCAGCCGGGTTTGGCCGGTCGGCTTCCCTGTCTCATCCAGAACGGGCTCATTGGATTTGTTGATCGTGAAGAAGGAGACCATCCCTTTCCAACCCGCCTGCTGCTGCACCTTGCGGTATTCCAAAATCAACGCGGAAAGTTTCTGAAACGCCTGCGTGCGGCTGATTTTCGGCGTGACGTAATCGCCGCGGGCAATGGCCGACAGTATTTCAGCCCAAAAACCAACCAGAGTCGCCTGGCTGTAATTCGCTTGAATTCCCGTGGCCCCCGCGTAATTATCCAGCGGCAGGCCCGTATCCGCGTCGATCCCGACGCCGCTCACAAAATAATCCAGCTGCTTCTCAACCAGCTCATTCCGGTACGCGATCTCCCGTGCCGTAAGCGGCTCGGCCGGCACCGGCCTGGGCTTTTCATAATCCCGCGGCGGCTCATCCTTGAATTCGACCACCTTTCCGGACGCGGTGATCTGCTTGTACAGCTCGCCGTTCTTGATCAGATATTGCGTTCCGTCTTTAAAAAGGATCTCGCCGGAAAGAATATTGGCGTCCGCGTCAATCGTGACCGAGCGAAGTTCGGCATTCGCGAGACGCACCGAGGGAACATACGACTCGCCTTCCGGAAGCCGCGGAACTTCCGTCGCGTCCTGCTGGACTTTCTTTTTCTGAATATACCGGACGGGTTTCCCGTGCTCGAATTCAATACGCGACCCATCCTCCATATCCATCCGGACAAGTTCCGTCATCCGCTCCATAAGCCCCTGCGCGTTCTGATACTCGATAACTTGATAGGTTTTTCCGTCCTTGGTCTTGATCTTGTCCATGTGACCGACGCCGTCGATCGAAACGAATGTCGTCACAGTGCCGTTAGCATCCTTACGTTTGATGATTCTGGAATCCTGATAGGTCTCTTCCGAGCCGTCCGGCCGCGCCCGGACAAAACCGGTGAGAGAATTACCGTTCCACGTCAAATCGCTCAGCACGCTCCCGTCAGAAAGAACCATTTCATCCACCTTAAGGCTCTTGATATTCAAGACGGTTCCGTCACCAATCCGAAGACCGCTTAAATTCCCGTCACTGTCAAACGTCTGCTGATAGGCCCCTTCGTTCCAGTCGAGAGAAACGATATTGCCGTCATCGTCCAGCCGGCTTTGAATTGAAGTGACGTTGCCGAGACTGTCCTTGAGAGAAACCGGCAGGCGGTTTTCGATCTTAAGGACTTCCCCTTTGCCCGATGAAAATTGCAGCATTTTTCCGTTCGCATCGTATTCGATTCCGAGGGACAGTTTTTCTTCAATTGTTGCTTCAATATCAGGATAATTACCGATATTCGCCAGAATATCGCTAAGGGGAATTCGTGCCGCAGAGCCGGCGGGCGTCACGAAAGCAAGGCGGGAACTGTAACCGGTTAAATTTTCGCCGCTCCTCGTCTCCGATATCTGGTAAGAAAAAACATTCCCTGTCGCATCGGTGTATCTCTCGAGCTTTCCGCCGGAATATCTCACGTCCGTGCCGTCCGTCATACGGATCCAGGCCGGCAGACCTTGAGCGTCATAAAGGCTGGCCACGGAATCTTCCAGGGAAAGGACCGCCAGCATTTTCCCTTGCGCGTCTTTTTGATAGGCAAAACGGACTTTTTTACCAGCCGCACTCACAACAGACGACACATTGCCGTCAGCGGAATAAAGATGCTTTTCTCCGTCGCGGGCGATCCGTAACAACGGCGATGAGTTGCGGTAAAGAAGCCGGTCACCGGATTGGTAAACGAGAAGGCCTCCGGTCAAATTTTGGCCCGCATCCAGCTCGGGCAGATACATTTTGTAATCACCCGGTTTCTCAACCAGTACGAGATTCCCGCCGGAATATTTAAAAACAAGGCCGCCTTCCGTTGTTGTGGCGATCAGGTCTTCGGGCAGCGCGGGGATTTCAGGCATCGCCGGCGCCGGATCTTCCGCTTTCGTGCAGGTCACTTCAAACTCGGCGAAGCTGAAGCTATCTCCGCCGAGCGGCACGCGAATCAGCAGATGATTTTTGCCGAGGTTGAGCTGCCAGGATTCGCGGATTTCACGGCCGGCCACGGTATAAATAAGCGTGTAAAGAGAGCTGTCCGTGGTAGGGGGAGATAAAAATTCCACGGTCGCCGGCGGAAGGAATTTTATCTGGGCGTCATAAGCCGACACATTCCCGGCGTTATCGATAATCTGATACCGGATATTTTTTACTCCCTCGCCGCCCTCAAGCTGCACTTGCTTCACCGGCGCAAAACTCTCCCAACCCGTCCACGTCTCTCCAAGATTATAGGAGAACCGCATTCCGGCGATGCCGGAATGAGTATCGGCCGCAGTGAGTTTCAGAGCAACCTCCCGGCTCACCGTCTCAGCGGCCCCGTCATTGATCAGGATAGAACCCGCCGGAGCGGCGCGGTCGAGGATAATCGAATCCGTCAAATCAGCGGATATCAATCCAGCCTTGTCCTCCACCTGGTAATACACCGTCTGCGTCCCGTCCGCATCCGCAAGATCCAAAGTCTTCACATTCGCAACAGCTTCCCACGCGCTCCATGCCCCGCCCGAGCCAACCTTGAAACGCATACGGTTCGCTCCGCTCGTCGCATCCGTTTGCGTCAAATTCAAAGTCACGCTCCGGTTTGTCGCGTACACAGCGTCATTATTGATCTTCACCGTTCCGGTAGGCGCCGCGCGGTCAAGAATAATCGAGTCCGTCACATCCGCGGATATCAATCCCGCCTTGTCTTCCACCTGGTAATAAACCGTCTTACTCCCATCCGCGTCCGCAAGATCCAAAGTCTTCGTGCCCGCCACCGCTTCCCAAGCGCTCCATGTCCCGCTCACTCCCACTTTGAAACGCATACGATTCGCTCCGCTCGTTGCATCCGTCTGCGTCAAATTCAAAGTCACGCTCCTGCTCGTCGCGTACACCGCATCATTATTGATTTTCACCGTTCCTGTGGGCGCAACCGTGTCTAAAAGCACCGTGACCGATACCGGACTTGACCACTTCCCGGATTTATCCTGAAACTTCACATAAACTGTTTTGTTTCCGTCCCCGGCTGAAAAGGTCCAGGATTTCGTTGCCGCATAGGCTTCTGCTGTGGTCCAAGTCGAGTTATTTGACGAAAAACTCATCATACTGAGCCCGGATCCGGCGTCCGTTGCGGAAAGATTTAGCGTCACCGCCGTCTGCGTAACGTATTGGGCTCCGTTATTCACTTTTACGGTGCCGATGGGAGGAAGCGTGTCCAAAATAATGGATTTGGAATAAAGCGTGCTGAGATTTCCGGCCTTGTCGTAATATTTCACATACACAGTCTTATTACCGTCACCCGCAGGCAGGTTAAAAGATTTCGAAGTGGCGTAAGTTTCGGACGTGGTCCAGTTCACGTTGTCCGTCGAAAAACTCATCCTATCCATTCCGCTTCCCGTGTCAGTTCCGGAAAGATTCAAAATCACGGTCTGGGAAGCCGCGTAAAGAGCGCCGGAATTGATATTAATTGATCCCGTGGGCAATACAGTGTCTCTTTTGAGCGTGAGCATTTTGGCACTGCTGCCCTTGCCGATCGAATTCTTCGTTGTGATGTTGAGCGTGTTATTCCCTTCGGTCGCAAGATTTACGGTTGCGGACCAGGTCGTCGAACTATCACGCGCGACAACTTGTACCCCATTTACGAGAATTGCCGTGTTGGCTTCTTTGGTTCCGGAAATAGTTAGAGTGGTCTTGTTCGTCACTAAAGGAATGCTTGAAGTCACAATCGGTTGCGTAGGAACACTCGTATTCAGTCCTTTTGTCCGGATATAAAGCACTCCAGTCCTTATCGTGGAGGTAGTATTCGTCTGAGTCACGATGAAATTGATGCATTTAATTCTAGTTTTATCCAAGGTGTTTGAGATAGATGAGACCGGGACTTTCCAAAATCGCTCGGTGGAGTTGGAGATATTCGTCAGGGTGAAGGTGTCTTTTCTTCCATTGATATCCACAAACTCGAGCTTGGCAGAAGGGTTAGGCCCTTTGAGCCCGAAGAATAGATTCGTGAAGGAGGTAATGCTCCGGGTTTCAACTATGGGTGTGCTGGCATTATCAAAGGAAATGGTGAGACCTGAGAAATCATTTGTGCCGGGGACACTGTAACCCAAAAGGAATTGGTTGGTGGTGGCGTTGTGGGAAAGAGTTGTCGCTTGGGCGGATCCTGGCGTGAAATAGGGGTAAGGACTTCCCGGAAGGGTCGTGACATTGGAGGCTGTGAGGCCCGGGGTGTAAGAAAGCGTGCCGCCCCTTCGAAAAGTTTTTCTTTCCTCTTCCAAGGCCTGATTATACCGGTCTTGTCCGGTGATAAACTGGTTCAGGGCCGCTCTTGCCCCAATCTGATTTTGTTCCTCTTTCGATGCCGCCACAGTTTCCAGAATTCTTTCGAGATACCACTCATACGAAAAAGGCTCCCCATTGTTTAAAATGCCCCGATGGGTATAAGCATAAACTCCCTGATGCGTTATCACATATTCTTGGCCGGAGGCTTCCACCGCTTCATTAATGTCCTGTCCGCTTGGGCCTTCCTTAGAATGGATGCTCGGGTGCGTGTGAGAAATAAACGTGGCCTTCTCGGCCAATGCCTTAACGGCCGGCAGTACCCCGATCTCGTCTTCGCTCCCGGATGTAAAAAGAACAATCTCCCCGCCAAGCACAAGAANTCCCGGTTTCAAAAGAGAGATTGACGAGCTCTTTCAAATCCTCCGCTTTCAGGTTCTTCACAATAACCGCCGAGGCGTATTCCGGCCTCAGGAGGTCGAGCGCGTCTTTAAAATCGTAGCGTTCGTATTCGTAATCGTAAGATTCGGGTGTTTCAGGAGAAAAGTCGCGCTCGAGGGTTCCCGGATAAGCCTCCGGCTCCCGGGCTTCCTCTTCCATTCCTTCGCCGGCGGGCGTTAGGGTAAGCGTGCCGGCAAGAAAATCAGTGCTGTTTTCAAGCGTGTCTTCGGGAGGCCGTGTCGGAAAGACAGGCTCAGGACGTTTGTGGTCTTCCTTAATAACAGGGGTGTAGGAAGGTGCGGCTGGATTTTGCTGAAGGATTTCGAATTCCTGACTCCATGCCGCTTGAGTCGCGCAGAATGTCACGACGGCTATCCAAGCCGTGGCTTTAAGCCAAGGTCTTTTTCTTCTCTCGGTTTGAATGGGGATGAAACCTAAGTGTTTTCCGTACCGCTGATCTTCTTCTCTCATTGCCTTTGCCTGGCAGATGCCTTTTGGCTACCGCCATTCCCTCCTTAGAGACTTAAGATTCTGCCTGGCCTGCCTTCACCTCTGAGATTAGCCGGGCATCATCCGGTTTCCAAACCCAAAAGCACAAAAAAAACACTTTTCTATTCTCAATAGATAAATCTCTCGTATTAATAGATAATTAACGATTCGTTCCTGTCCCCTTAGATTGCTTGTTTGACGGCTCATGGTTGAGAATCCTCTCAGCCAGTCATTGCGTAATCTTTCATTTCTTTCGGTGACCTTCCCCCAGCAACTGGAAAGGCCAGCGTAAACGTCGTGCCTGAGCCGCGAAAGCTTGAAACCGATATGCTCCCGCCGTTTTTACGGACTAGTCCTTTAACCAGGCAGAGGCCCAGGCCGTTTCCTTTGTCCAAAGACTTGGTCGTCATGAAGGGTTCAAAAAGGCGGGTGAGTGTCTCCTCAGGAATCCCGGGCCCCGTATCGGCGAGGACAATATTGGCTATGGCCTCCCCCTCTGAGCGAAAACCAAGGCTTGCTCTGATAATGAGCTTTCCTTTTCCTTCAAGCGCCTGAATCGCATTGTCGGCAAGGCAGTAAAGGATTTCGACGAGATCGTTGCGGTGACAGAAAATCCTTGGGAATTCGTGAGGAATATGGTTGATGATTTCGAACCTATTGCCCGGATACGTTTCCCCGAGCATCTTCCTGACGGCATCCCACGCCTTTCTAATGGAAATTGGGTGGGCCGGCTCATTCCTATTATTGGATGCGCTCATGGCCAGGCTGATTTTCTTGGTGATTAAAAGGGCAAGCTCGGCTTGGGCATAAACTCTCTTCATGACTTCCCGAGAGCGGGATAAGGCTTCATCGCGACCGCTGAACCGCCCTTCCTCGAATCGGCTCATGTGGGCTTCGATCATGCCCTTGATCGCATAGAGGATATTGACCACGTTATGTTGCAAATTCAGCATAGAAACCTCCGGATGAAATCAAAAAGAAGCACATGCGTTTCGTAATTTTCTGAAGTTCACAGATGTCCTTTTCCATAACCTTTCAGTCTCCTCGAAAAAGCTGCGTTCCCGGGCGGCCCGCAGTCTTCTTACGCTGAATCGAGTAGGAGGGGAGATTACTCTCCCCGTCCTCTCACACCACCGTACGTACGGTTCCGTATACGGCGGTTCGTAAAGTAGGTTGAAATTGATGCAATTGCCTAAGTAGCGAAATAAGATTCATGCGCTCAAAGTAGGATTTCTTGAAGGCTTCATTCATATGCGAAGCCCCAGAATTCCACCAAGGCCCTCTCTGGTTGCACGCGGACTCAAACGCTCTCTGTTCTTGAATCCCACGGCTCATGAGCTTTCTAGCACGAGTGTACACTCGCTTCAGCTGTCTCCAAATAATGCAGCGAAGCTTACGCCGTATCCAACTGTCGAGTTCCTCGAAGATCAACTTCACTTCCGCGAGCCGGAAATAA
>ASOC01000008.1 GCA_000405945.1 Candidatus Omnitrophus fodinae SCGC AAA011-A17 | reverse complement strand
AGGGCCGGCCCCTTCGGGCGTCGGCGGCATTTCAGGCGCTTCCGGCACTTCAGGCGCCTGGGGAGTTTCCGGCTTGGGCGCGAACTTTAAAAGTTCCGCCTTAGCCCGGACCACATTTTCCTGAGTGCCGGCCGTGGTGGAAAGAGCGATTTTTTCATCACCCTCGGGTTCATAAATCACACCCACAAATTCGCCGGGCTGAATGTCCTTTAAATCAATCTGTTTTTTAATTTCGGTTTCGGGCAACACCACAATTGTGTTGGAGGCCTTGTCTTTGTCCACCACGTAAATCTGCACAACCTTGTCAGCGGGGAGCACTCCCGTGATCGTGCCCACAAGCTCTTTTTCGGCACTTTGCGCCGCGGAAACAACAGCGGCGGAAAAAAGAAAAAAGGAAAGGATAAACAGCGCGTTAAGTCCGTTTCTTGTTTTTGTCATGATCCTCTGCACTGACTTGGTTTTCAAGCTGTCTCACTTTCACATGCGCCTCGGCCAGCAATTTGAGCGGCACTTCATCCAATGAATATTCGACATTGTAGACCACTTCCTTGATGCCGCTGTTGATAATCATTTTGGTGCACATCAGGCACGGAGAATAGGTGGTGTAAAGCGTAGAGTCCTTTATATTCACGCCATGGTAAGCGGCCTGTGTGATGGCATTCTCCTCAGCGTGCGAACAAACGCATTCGGCCAAATTGGCGCCCTGCGAGCCGAAACTGTTACAGCGGGGGCACCCGCCTTCGTTGCAATTTTTGACCCCGCGGGGAGTTCCATTATAACCCGTGGAAATAATGCGCTTGTCTTTGATGATAACCGCGGCGACTTTTCGCTTGATGCAATTGCTGCGCATCCCGACCATGCGGGCAATGCCCATAAAATACTCATCCCAATTGGGCCGGGTCAGGCGGGAAGAAATTTTGACCAGCGTTTCCCGGATTTTCTCGTGCAATTCCTGGATAGTGCCGTTGTTTTCAAACTCAATATCAGCCAGGGCCGCGGTTTTGGATAATTGCTGGTTGCTCACATTGTCCCGTTCTTCGGCGTTTTCCAAACGGACAAATTCTTCAAAAGTCTTGGGATCATTTTCACGGGCCCGGGCCGCTACCCGGTCAAAGCGGACGCGGACATCAGTACTCACATGCAGAAGCACAAAATTGCCTTTTCTACGGAAAGCCTCGGCTTCAAAAGGGCTGCGAAAGGAATCAATGACGTAATTCTTGTCGGAATCAAGCTTTTCAAGGATGCGGTCAGCTAAAACCGAAGCGCCGTAGGTGGAGCGCAGGTAATTGCCCATTCGAATCAGGGTTTCTCGGGTAACAGGCAAGGCCTGCTTTTTGATTTCTTCCCGTATCACGTCCGAAAGGGAGTGAAATATAAAGCCGCGGTCTTTAAGAAAAGCCGCCACCACTCCCTTGCCCGACCCGTTTTTACCCGTTAAGCCAATAATCATAGGTTTTTAGCGTTTATCTAATTAATCTAACATCTGAAAAGCCAAAGAGCAATGATGAATTTTCTGTTTACACAAACCTGCGCTGTGGGGTATGTTATTGTATAATTTTCGAATCCCCCAAAGGAGGCCGCGTTATGAAACTCAAAGATATTCTTAGCCATAAAGGCCCGAAAGTCTGGACTGTTAAGGCGAGCGACAATATCCATAACGCTTTGCAAATTCTGGTCAATCAAAAAATAGGCGCTTTGCTGGTTCACGACGACAAGGGCGGCATCGCGGGCATTATTTCCGAACGCGACATTGTGCGCGGTTGCTACCTGAACAGCAAAGAGTTGGACAAAACACTGGTCAGTGAGTTAATGACCCGCAAGGTGATCACCGCATCTCCCGAGGATAAAATCAGCGAAATCATGCAGGTGATGACTGATAATAGAGTCAGGCATATCCCCGTGATTTCGGGCGATAAACTGGAAGGCATGGTTTCCATCGGAGATGTGGTCAAAGCTCTGCTTGAAGACTCCGCCCTCCAAATCCGCTTCCTCAAGGAGTATCTCCACGGTTCGGGGGAATAAAGAGGCCTGCTCCGTTATCCGATAAGCCTCATTCCGGCTTCTTGATGAAATCTTCGCCGAAAAAACTTTTTTTATCGGAACCTATGGCTGGACGCATCGCAGCGTGCGGATTCACTTCCAGGCTCTCGCCAAAGAACTGGCGGCAAGAGGGCATAGGGTTGTTCTTATTTTTGATCCGCAAGGAAAAAAATTACCGGACGAGATTTTTGATCTCACCCTCCCTGTCTACAGTTGGCCAACTCCTCGTTTTCGATCCATTACAAGAGTCCCTTTTTTTATCCATCTTATAAAAAAATATCGCCCCGATTGTTTGATCGCCAATTTTGAAGTCACCAACCTGATGATGAGAATAGGCTGGCTGATGCGAATCCCCTGCCGGATCGCGTGGATTCATTCGGTCAAAAAACAGTATTCCATTGATCACAACGGCTCTCCCCATAAATACCATTTGGAACCTTTTGGAAGACGTCTGGTTTTCAAAGCGGCGACCCATATAACCGCTGTATCCCGGGATTCATGTGAAGACACATACCGCTGTTTGGGAGGGCCTCGAAAGAAGTACAAAGCCTTGTACCTTTCTTGTCCTGAAAGAGATGACACCGGCTACAGGCCGGATCCAGACGGCGCAATCGGTATGCGCCTAATTTGCCCTGGACGACTGGTTCCTTCCAAAGGACAGGAAGTTTTAATACGCGCAGCTGTCATTCTGTCGAAAAAGTACAAAAATCTTAAAATCGAGTTTGCGGGGAACGGCCCTCTCAGGAAAGAGCTTGAACTCCTTGTTAAAAAATTGGCTTTAAGCGAAGTTTGTTTTTTTACCGGAATGATCGGACATGAGGAGACTATTCAAAAAATGGCCGCATCGTACGCCACGGTTGTTCCCAGTCTGGCTGATGCCATGCCGCTGGTGATGGCAGAATCTTTTTCCGTGGGAACACCCGTGGTGGGGAGCAATGTCAACGGGATCCCGGAGGCTGTGAGCGATGGGCTTAACGGCTTTCTCTTCCCCCCGGGCGATGCCGAAGCGCTTGCCCAAAAAATAGACCTTCTCTTGTCAAACCCTGTTCTCAGAAAAAGCATGAAAGCAGCAAGCCTTCGTATTTTTCGCGAACGCTTTTCCCAAAAAGCCATCATCCCTGAACAGGCCGCATGGTTTGAGGAAATCACATCGCATGCAAAGAGCTATGGAAAAATTTCTGATTAACAAAATACGGGTTGCTGACAGCCTTCACTTCCAGCCTGGGCGAGGAAATCCAATCTCTGGCCGCCATCCGATTCCTACTCCAAATCAATTATTTTCAGAAAGGGCGCCTTTTATTGTACAATTTCATAATTATGGTATAATTCCCGACTCTAAAGAAAATCAAAAAAAAATTCAACAGACCTTTTACCATGAGCTATAAACCCATGTCCCGTCAGGGACTTTATGACCCTCAATATGAGCATGACGCCTGCGGTGTTGGCTTTGTCGTCAACATCAAGGGGAAAAAATCCCATGATATCGTCAAACAGGCGCTCACAGTTCTCATAAATCTGCGCCACCGCGGCGCCTGCGGCTGCGAAGCCAATACGGGCGACGGGGCGGGCATTCTTTTGCAAATGCCCCATGCTTTCCTGACCAAGGCCTGCTCCAAAGAAGGTTTCAAACTCCCTTCCTATAAGGAATACGGCGTGGGCATGGTTTATCTTTCCCCCGATACTTCCCAGAGAAAGGCTTGCGAAAAACTATTTGAGGATATTATTAAGGAAGAGGGCCAATCCGTTCTGGGCTGGCGCACGGTTCCCACCCATAACAGCTCTCTGGGGCCGACGGCCAAATCAGGAGAGCCGGTGGTGCGCCAAATTTTCATCGGCCGCAGTTCTAAGCTGCAGGATGACATGGCGTTTGAGCGCAAACTTTACGTGATCCGTAAACGCGCGGAAAACACCATCCGCTATGCCAACATCAAAGGCGGCCAATACTTTTATATCCCGAGCCTTTCCTATAAAACCATTACTTATAAAGGCATGCTCATGTCCGAACAAGTTGAGCCATTTTACGGCGATCTCTCGGATCCATCCATGGAAAGCGCCTTGGCTCTAGTGCATTCCCGCTTCAGCACCAACACTTTCCCCAGCTGGGACAGGGCCCATCCTTACCGCTACATCGCCCATAATGGTGAAATCAATACCCTGCGCGGCAATGTCAACTGGATGCATGCCCGGCAATCGCTATGCGCCTCGGATCTTTTCAAGGACGATATAAAAAAGCTTCTTCCCGTCATTTCTCCGGACGGAAGTGACTCAGCCATGTTTGATAATTGCCTGGAATTTCTGGTGCTTTCCGGCCGCTCCCTGCCCCACGCGGTCATGATGATGATCCCCGAACCCTGGAACAATCACGAAAGCATGAGCGACGAGAAAAAAGCCTTTTACGAATTTCATAGCTGCCTCATGGAACCCTGGGACGGCCCGGCCTCGATCGCCTTCACGGACGGCATTAAAATCGGCGCCGTGCTTGACCGCAACGGATTGCGACCTTCGCGTTATTACGTGACTAAAGATGATTTGGTGATCATGGCCTCGGAAGTGGGCGTGCTCGAAATTGCGCCCGAGCGTGTGCTTCGGAAAGGCCGCCTTCAGCCCGGCCGCATGTTCCTGATCGACACCGAAGAAGGCCGTATTGTGGCGGATGAGGAATTAAAAAATAAAATGGCCGCGGCTCAACCGTATCGCGTTTGGCTGAATCAGAATCAGGTCAAACTTGAAACCTTGCCCGAAGCCCCGCATGTGCACGAGCCGGATCATGCCACGGTCCTCATGCGCCAAAAGGCATTCGGTTATACCTTTGAAGATTTGCGCATCCTCATGGCGCCCATGGCCAAAGACGGCGTTGAGCCTGTTGGCTCCATGGGTACGGACACGCCCCTTGCGGTGCTGTCCAACCGTCCGCAGCTTCTTTACAATTATTTCAAACAGCTTTTCGCCCAGGTCACCAATCCGCCCATTGACTGCATCCGCGAAGAAATCATAACCTCCACGGAAACCACCCTAGGCGAAGAAGGCAATCTGCTGGACCCGGGCCCTGACAGCTGCCGGCAAATCCGCTTAAAAAGCCCGGTGCTCACCAATGAGGAATTTGAAAAACTCAGGCATGTAACCCACAAGGACTTCAAATCCATCACCCTTCCTATTCTTTACAATGCCAACGGAGGAGGAAAGGCGCTGGAAGAAGCCTTGAACACGCTGTTTAAACTGGCCAGCCGCGCTATCAAAAACGGGCATAACATTCTTATTCTCTCCGACCGCGGCATCAATCATGAGCATGCGGCCATTCCCGCGCTTTTGGCCGTGGCAGGCCTGCATCATCATTTGATTCGCAAAGGCACTCGCACCAAAGTAGGTCTCATCCTCGAATCAGGCGAACCGCGCGAAGTGCATCATTTTGCCCTGCTTATCGGATACGGCGCCGGCGCCATCAATCCCTATCTTGCTTTTGAAACTCTGGATGACATGATACGCCAGGGGATTTTGCCCCAGATGGAACATAAGGTGGCCGTAAAAAATTACGCCAAAGCCCTGGCCAAAGGCGTGGTGAAAACCATGTCCAAAATGGGCATTTCCACCATTCAAAGCTATTGCGGGGCGCAGATTTTCGAGGCCATCGGATTGAACAAAGACGTGATCAACCGATATTTCACCTGGACCGCTTCCCGCGTGGAAGGCATTGGCCTGGACGGCATCGCGGAAGAAATCCTTAAACGACATCGCCACGCTTTTCCCGAACGCGAAGTCAACGGCCAAACTTTGGATCCGGGCGGACAATACCAATGGCGCAAAGACGGCGAATTCCATTTGTTCAATCCCGAAACCATTCACAAACTTCAGCTTTCAACGCGCCTCAATAATTACAAATTTTTTAAGGAATATTCCGAGGCAGTTAACAACCAGTCCAAGAATCATTGCACGTTGAGGGGCCTGCTTGATTTCAAAACTGCAGCCAAACCCATTCCCATTGAGGAAGTGGAATCCGCCGAAACCATCATGAAACGTTTTAAGACAGGCGCCATGTCCTACGGCTCCATCAGCAAAGAAGCTCACGAGAGCCTGGCTATTGCCATGAACCGCATAGGCGGCAAAAGCAATACCGGTGAGGGCGGCGAAGACCCGGCCCGTTATAAACCCGAACCCAACGGCGATTCCAAAAACAGCGCCATCAAGCAAGTGGCTTCCGGCCGTTTCGGCGTGACCAGCCAGTATCTGGTAAATGCTAAAGAACTTCAGATTAAAATGGCGCAGGGCGCCAAACCCGGCGAAGGCGGCCAGCTTCCGGGACCCAAAGTGTATCCCTGGATTGCCAAGGTGCGCCACTCAACTCCCGGCGTGGGGCTTATTTCTCCGCCCCCGCACCATGACATTTACTCCATCGAGGATTTGGCTGAATTGATTCATGACCTTAAGAATTCCAATCATCACGCCCGTATCAGCGTAAAGTTGGTGGCTGAAGTGGGCGTGGGCACTGTTGCCGCGGGCGTGGCCAAAGCGCATGCGGATGTGGTGCTTATCAGCGGCTATGACGGCGGAACCGGCGCTTCCCCGCAATCGAGCATCAAACATGCCGGCATTCCCTGGGAGCTGGGCCTGGCTGAAACTCATCAAACCCTGGTGCTAAATAATTTGAGAAGCCGCATTGTGGTGGAAACCGACGGCCAGCTTAAAACTGGCCGTGATGTGGCCATTGCCGCTCTTCTCGGCGCCGAGGAATTCGGATTCGCGACTTCCCCGCTGGTGGTGCTGGGCTGCATCATGATGCGTGTGTGCCATTTGAACACCTGCCCGGTTGGCGTGGCCACGCAAAATCCCGAGCTTAGAAAAAAATTCTCGGGAGATCCCGCGCATGTGGTTAATTTCATGCGTTTTATCGCGGAAGAAGTCAGGGAAATCATGGCCCAAATTGGATTTCGCACTCTCAACGAAATGATAGGCCGCGCGGACAGGCTGGAACCTAAAAAAGCGGTTGAGCATTGGAAAACCAAGGGGCTGGATTTTTCTAAAATTCTTTATCAGCCCAAAGCCGGGCCTGAAGTTGGACGTTATTGCCAAATTCCGCAGGACCACGGCCTGGACAAGGCTCTGGACAACACCACACTCCTAAAACTTTGCGAGCCCGCGCTGAAAGAAAAAAAACCGGTGAAGGCTTCGCTTCCCATTAAAAATACCAATCGCGTGGTCGGTACAATACTTGGCAGTGAAATCACCCGCCGCTACGGCCCGGATGCCCTCCCGGATGACACCATTCACCTTCATTTCACGGGCTCGGCCGGACAAAGTTTCGGCGCCTTTATCCCCAAGGGCATGACTCTGGAACTTGAAGGCGACGCGAATGATTATGTGGGCAAGGGGCTTTCCGGCGGAAAAATCATCGTGTATCCGCCCAAAGGCTCCACCTTTGTTCCGGAAGATAATATCCTGATCGGCAATGTCGCTTTTTACGGCGCCACAAGCGGCGAGGCCTATATCCGCGGCATGGCGGGCGAGCGATTTTGCGTGAGAAACAGCGGCGTCAATGCCGTGGTCGAGGCCGTGGGAGATCACGGCTGCGAATACATGACGGGCGGCCGGGTGGTGGTGCTAAGTTCAACGGGCAGAAATTTCGCGGCCGGCATGTCGGGTGGCATTGCTTACGTCCTGGATGTAGCTGGCACTTTTCCCAATCTCTGCAACAAACAAATGGTGGAGCTTGAAAAACTCGAGAAGCCGGAAGAAATTCTGGAAATCCGCGGCATGATCGAAAACCACGCCAAGTACACGGACAGCCAGCGCGCCAAATACATTCTCAATCTCTGGGACGATATGGTTCCAAAATTCGTCAAAATCATTCCTAAAGACTACAAACGCGTGCTCCAATCGCTTGAAAAAATCAAAAGCACCGGATTAAGCGGCGAAGAAGCCATCATGGCCGCGTTTGAGCAAAACTCCAAGGACACGGCCCGCGTCGGCGGCAACTAAAATGGGAAAACCTACCGGATTTCTTGAAATCAAACGGGAATTACCCCAGGACCAGCCCTCTTTGGAGCGGCTCAAGCACTGGAATGAATTTCACCAGCCTATGCCGGATAAAAAACTCCAGGAGCAGGGCGCTCGTTGCATGGATTGCGGTATTCCCTTCTGCCACAACGGAGAACTACTCGCGGGCATGGCTTCAGGCTGCCCCATCAATAACCTGATACCGGAATGGAATGACCTGGTTTACCGCGGGCTTTGGCGCGAAGCGCTTGACCGCCTTCATAAAACCAACAATTTCCCGGAATTCACCGGCCGCGTTTGCCCGGCCCCCTGCGAGGGCTCCTGCGTGCTGGGAATCAACGAGCCGCCGGTCACTATCAAGAATATCGAATGTTCAATTATTGACCGAGCCTTTGATGAAGGCTGGGTCACGCCTCAAGCACCGGTAAAAAGAACGGGTAAAAAAGTCGCGGTGGTGGGTTCAGGCCCGGCCGGATTGGCCTGCGCCGCGCAATTGAACCGCGCCGGACATTCGGTGACGGTTTACGAACGCGCTGACCGCATCGGCGGCCTGCTCATGTACGGCATTCCCAATCCCAAGCTGGACAAAAAAGTGGTTCAGCGCAGAATCGATCTCATGGCCCAGGAAGGCGTGAGCTTTGTGCCCAACACGGAAGTGGGCAAAACCTTTCCCGCGGACAAACTTCTCAAGGAATTTGACGCCGCCGTGCTTTGCGGAGGCGCCACCAAACCCCGCGACCTTCCGATTGAAGGCCGCGATTTGAAAGGCATTCATTTTGCCATGGAATTTCTGCACGCCAACACCAAATCCCTGCTCGACGGCAAAAAATGGGAAAAGTACATTTCCGCCGATGGCAAAAATGTGGTGGTGATAGGCGGCGGCGACACGGGCACCGACTGCGTGGGCACTTCCCTGCGTCACGGCTGCAAAAGTTTGATCCAACTTGAAATTCTTCCCAAACCGCCGCTTGAACGCGCCGCTGACAATCCCTGGCCCCAGTGGCCCAAGGTTTACAAAATGGATTACGGCCAGGAAGAGGCGGCCGCCAAATTCGGCGATGATCCCAGACAATACCTGGTAACTGCCAAACGTTTTATCGGCGACTCGAATGGCCAGGTGAAAGAAATAGAAATTGTTAATATTGAATGGCAGAAAAACGAAAAAGGCCAGTTTATCCCCAAAGAAATCGCGGGCTCCAACCGTATTCTACCCGCTGAGCTCGTGCTACTGGCCATGGGATTTCTAGGGCCTGAAGACACGGTGCTCGGTCAGCTTGGCGTGGAACGCGATGAAAGAAGCAATGCCAAAGCCGAGCATGGGAAATACGCGACCAATGTGAAAGGCGTGTTTGCGGCCGGCGATATGCGGCGCGGACAAAGCCTGGTGGTGTGGGCCATCAACGAAGGCCGCGGCGCCGCCCGTGCCGTCGATCAATTCCTGATGGGCTCCTCCGACCTTCCCTGATTTGAATTTTCCGCTAAGTCTTTTCTTTCTTTAGGCGGCCATTTGCCTTCAGCCCGAAGTGAAGCTTCCGCATCACCGGCACTCAGATGCCCATACCAATGCCCGATGGTCAGCCCGCCCACCAGCGAAAAAACCGAGGCCGGCAGATAAGATATCAGGTACGTCGCGTAAGCGGGATACAGCACTTTATGCGCCCGGATATAATCCTCGTACAGTTCATGCTTTTCGAAATAATAAAACGCTTCGTCCGTAGCCAGGGATTCCTGCACCAGATTCACGCCCGGGATAATACGGGCAAGGCCATAAGTCCCCTTGTATTTCTGATCCGCGAAATCCTTGGCATGTCCGGCTTCATGCAACGCGATTGCCGGATCATCGGAAAAAATATGAATCGTGTTCGAAGCCGGATCATAGTAGTCGCTGATTAAAAATCCGCTGAAAGGCCGGGCGATAATAGACGTGATCAGCGTTGAAGGGAAAAAAAGTATTTTATACGGCCAGGCGATATTATTATTGGTTATTAACCTGCCGATTTCCTTATGGGGGGCCCATTGGTTGATGCGGACTTTGACATCCTTGAGCTGATATTCAGAAACAAAAGCCGCTAACTTCTCTTCGGTCTCGCGTGATATCCGATGATTGCCGTATTTGCGGTTCCATAAGAGAAGTTGGTATATCTTCGAAAGAAGGTCGCCGAATAAATCCAGCGGGGGGAAAGGCATGCCGCGCTCGAACTGAGGATTGTCAGGATTACGTCCCACATAATCTTTTTCATCCGCTGCCCCGGCGTAACCAGGCGGCAACAACATGAACAAAGACAAAAGAACGCAACCGAGCCTGTTTGTCACTCTTCTACAACAATCAGGGCTTTTCCGTTAAAGCCAAATTCATATCTTCAGGTTGAACCGTGTAAACAGCGCCGGTGCAAAAATCAACGATAATCCCGATAATGCCTCCGAATATGATATTACCGGCAAACCACCAGTTGAATCCGCGTTTGGTTGAACGCGTTTCCTCGAGATAGCCGTCCTTTACAACGCGAATCTCATGGCGATCCTTCCGTTTTAGACTTGTGAATACCGGAGTTTGCCCCATTTTCGCGCCGTCGATATAGACATCAGCGCCTGAAGGCGTGGAGTGAACCTTGAAATCCTGGGAGCGGTGGCTGACAATACTCGCGCAGCCGGTCTGAGTCATCACGCTGGCCGCGATTAACAAATAAATCAGGCTTTTTTTCATAGCTCCTCCTCTTTGCCAGCACCGATGGCGTTTAAAAATTCTTGATCAGTCAATATTTTGTTTGTCACTTGATCAGCAGCCACGGCCATCACACGGCCTATTTTCTTGCCACCGGCCGTGAACCACAGCCGTTTACTGTTATCCGCCGTAAATGATTTCGCAAAAGTCACTTTTCCGTCCTTCCCATAAACCTGCACGGTCAGGGCAATATCCGCCACAGCCGGCGCCATCACAGAATCGAACGTTGAAATATTGGCCGCCTTGAGACTCACTAAAATAACGTTGGTGTCCGGCATTCCACTTTCTTGGGGATTAACCGCATCAACAACTTTAAACCCCTTCAGAATGAGCCCTTCTTTCAAGACCCCCTCCAGATAATCCCCAAGGTCTTTCGCTATAACAATCTTCAGGCCACCAATACTGCCCCCTTCTTGATTGGCCCGGAGATCTTGCACCTTTGATAGCCCGACTTCCGCAGCGTCTTCGGCTTTTAAAGCCGTGCCTGAAATAACGGACGGCATAATCATTTGCTCCGTCATGCAACCCGAAAATAACAGCGCCATGAATAAGGTTAAAAAAATCGGTTGGATTTTCTGACTCATAAAAAACCCCATCCTCTCTTGTTGCTTATTCTTTGAGAATCGTGAATTCTTCAAGTCTGTCGTCCTTATCATAAATAATCTTGACTGCCATTTCATGGCCGTCAATGATAGCTTCCATGGGCCACCCGATTAGCTCCCAAATAAAAAGCGTGAGAGCATCAAAAATACCGTGCATAAGCGCGCGGCTTGCTTTTGCGCCACCGCTATAGCCTTGCACAAACTTGTAAATATCAATACGTTTGCCGTTCTCTTTCTCGCTGCTGATAGGCGCTCCGAGGTAGACAATGACATTTTCACGCGAAGTGCCATTGTTTAGAACATCCAGATTTTTCTTTGAAGGTTGCCTGAGGGCCGCCACCACAGCGCATCCTGAAAAAGTTTGCGCTAAAAATAAAAAGATTAAAAATAGACTGGCATTGCGGGTAATTCTTCGAGAATGCGTAGCGCACATGTTTCCTTGTTGATTTCGAATGGCCGTTTAATTCCCCGGTATTTGGGAATTATAGAATACAAACTGGAAAAGGGCTATCGAAAAGATGGGGACAAAAAAACCCCTCAAACGGCTAGTCTCAAGGGGGCTTGGCTTTGCGGGACAATCCCGAAAAGGGCTTACTTTACCGCTGCTTTTAAAACTCCGAGTGCGGCTTCGTAATTTGGGTGATTGGTGACTTCCTTCACATACTCCGCGTACTGTACTTTGTTGTTGGCGTCCACCACAAAAATAGCGCGGGTGAGAAGCCGCAGTTCTTTAATCAGAACGCCATAGGCCTGCCCAAAAGAGGCGTCTCTGTGGTCTGACACAACCTTCACCTTGTTGATGCCGGCTGTGGAGCAAAAACGGCTTTGAGCAAACGGAAGATCCATGCTCACGGTTAAAACCGCGATATCGCCGGGCATTTTTGAGGCTTCTTCATTAAAACGGCGGGTTTGCATATCGCAAACCGGCGTGTCCAGCGACGGCACCACGCTGATGAGTTTAGTCTTGCCTTTGAAAGTATCCAGGGTCACGGGCGACAAATCGCCGGCAAGAACCTGAAAATTGGGGGCCTGGCTGCCCGCCTTAATCTCGGGCCCTATTAGGGTTAGAGGATTTCCTTTAAATGTTACCGCACCACTTCTTTCCTGTGACATGACTTTTATTCTCCTTGTCTAAACGTTCAATTCTTATGGTTATTCAAAGTGTGTTGATTTCATATTAGCATATTTAAAAATTCGCGCAAATTTGGTTTGGCCATGGTCCGTGCGCTAAATCAATCTTTTAGGTATAATTGGTTCGATGAAATTGCCGCCTCTTTCGGCTACATTGCTGCCCTGGTATGAGAAAAACAAGCGGCCGCTTCCCTGGCGTGACTCCCGGGACCCTTACCGCATATGGGTCTCGGAAATCATGCTCCAGCAAACGCAGGTCAAAACCGTGATTCCTTATTATCACCGCTGGCTTGATGCGTTTCCGGATATCGCGTCGCTGGCTAAAGCGCCGCTTTCAAAGGTGCTCAAACTCTGGGAAGGGTTGGGTTATTACCGCAGAGCCAATAACCTTCATGAAACAGCCAAAGTAATAGTTGAAAATCATAATGGGCGGTTTCCATCCGATCCCGCCATGGTGTATTCCCTGCCTGGCATTGGCAAATACACTGGGGGCGCCATTTTGAGTATCGCGTTTGGAAAATCTGCGCCCATTCTGGACGGCAATGTGGCGCGTATTCTTTCCAGAATTTTTGCTTTGGACGATCCCGTGGACACGCCCAAAGGACTAAAAAAACTTTGGAAACTTGCCGCGCTCCTTCTGCCTGAAAAAAATCCAGGCGATTTTAACCAATCCATGATGGAGTTGGGCGCTACCTTGTGCCTGCCGCAGGAACCGGCCTGTCTCATCTGTCCGGTGTCTGAATTATGCAAAGCGCATGAAACCGGAAAAGAGCAGGATTGTCCGCGCAAATCGGGAAAAACAAAAATCAAAAAGGTGCGCGCTGCCTGCGCCGTGGTGAGCCGTGACGGCCGCGTTTTAATCACGCAAAGGCCGGCCAGCGGCCTATGGGCGCATCTTTGGGAATTTCCGACTTTCCGGATTGCGGAAAAGGAAGACGCCGGGAGCTTTCTCACAAAGCAGCTCTTAACCGCCGGCTTGAATGCCCAAAAAATCACTCTTAAAACTTCTCTTAGAAGAGCCTACACCGATCATGTGGAAAATCTTGAAATTTACGGTTGCGAACTAAGCCCTGAAAGGTCTAAAACACTTTCCGTTCCGGACGCGCCCTTTTCAGGCCAATGGGTAAAGCCGCGGGAACTTAAACGGTTCGCGTTCTCTTCGGCTCATGCCAAAATCATCCGGGAGTATTTATGAGCACGGGATTCCTTAAAAAAACGCCTCTGCATGATCTTGAAAAAAAGTCGGGTGCCGCATTCCGTGAATACGCGGGATGGCTTATTCCCGACCACTATGGCTATGCGGCGGAAGAAACGCGCTGCGTGAAGCAAGCGGCAGGCATTATTGATGTTTCCTGCCGGGCGAAAATCAGGGTCGGTGGAAAAGATCGGGCTCCGTTTCTGCACAGCATGGTGTCCAATGACGTCAAAAAATTGACTCCGGACGGCGGCGCTTACACGGCCATGCTCAATGCCCAGGCGCGCGTGCTCGCGGATTTTCATCTCTTCTGTTTTCAGGATTACCTGCTCCTGGACGCCACGGCTTCACTCACTCAAAAAATCATCACCACGCTGGACAAGTACATTATTATGGAAGACGTTTCGCTGACGGACGTGACAAACGACTACGCTTTTCTGGGGCTCGAAGGCCCGGCCGCGCCCATGTTGATAAACGCTTTGAGCGAAGAGAATTTAAACGCGCTGGCGCCGTATGCCCATAAAAAAATCAAGTTGGGCGACTTTGAAACGGAAATGTTCAAGCTCTCCTTTACGGGAAGCGAAGGCTATTATTTTCTCATTGAAGCCCGGATGGCGGAAGGGTTGTGGGAGTTTCTTCTTAAACAAGGCGCTGCTTTTGGCCTTAAGCCGTTTGGCGCGGCGGCCTTGAACACGCTCCGCATAGAAGCCGGTATTCCCTGGTATGGTCTGGATATGGATGAAAGGAATCTGCTCCCCGAGCCCGGCCTTGATCATGCCGTGAGTCTGGATAAGGGTTGCTACATCGGCCAGGAAATGATCTCACGTCTTAGTCGTTTTGCCAAAGTGAATAAAAAACTAGTCGGATTTGAAATGGATTCGGATCATGCGCCCGAAGCCGGAGCCCGAGTGACGCTTGATGGGAAAAATATCGGCTATCTTACCAGCAGCGCATTTTCTTCCACGCTGAATCAATGGATAGGGTTGGGGTATGTGGCTCGAGATTACACGTCATCAGGAACCCAAGTCAGTATTGAATCCGGCTCTAAAATTCAGGCGCGGGTGACTTCGCTTCCCTTTGCTTCATGCCGCAAAACCTGACCGGCCAAAACGCCGGTGCCTTTCCCGTCTTCAAAAGCCATCTCACCGTTCACAAACACGTATTGGATGCCGCTCGAAAGCTGGGCCGGGTTTTCGTAAGAAGCATTGCTTTGAATGGTTCCTAAATCAAAAATCACCACGTCCGCGTAACAACCTGTTTGCAGACAACCCCGGTCTTTCATGCCCATCACGCCGGCCGGCAAGCCTGTCATTTTGTGAATGGCCTGCCCTAACGAAAGAGTCTTTTCCTTTTTAACGAATTTTTCAATCACGCGCGGGAAAGTTCCGTAAACGCGTGGATGCGGTTTGGGGCCGAAATCCGCGATATTGTCGCTTCCGATGCTGACATAGTCTTTGGCAATCACACGGCTAACAATGGCCGGATTCTGCGTGAAAGAAAAGGCGCTGGCCTGAAAATTTTCTTTGGCCAGGAAATCAAGCAAAGCGTCGACAGGATCTTTTTTCTCAGCTTGAGCGATATCGGCCACAGTTTTGCCCTCATAAATTTTATCTTCCGGAAGGCTGGCTTGCGAAACCTCAATCTGGTTCAAAGTCAGCCCGGATTTTTCAAATTCCTCCAGCACTCTTTTTTTGATAAAGGGGCGCTTGCCTTTGTCCTTGAGTTGAGCCACGCGGTCCGCGGCCTGATAAATTTCGTCGGGTAAAATCACGCCGAGTTCCGCGGCCGCCGCTTCGTAAGGATAGGCATCCGCGTGAATTTCCAGCCCTTCGGCGCGGGCCTGTTCAATCATGGAAATGGCTTGGTCGATTTTGGGCCAATTCCTAACACCGGCCGCCTTGAGATGGGAAATCTCCAGCGGAACGCCCGTTTTTCTGGCCAGCGCGAGCGTTTCCGTAAGCGATTCAATCAGCGTTTTGCCTTCGCTTCGCATATGCACTGCCACAATGCCTCGCCTCTTTTTAACTTCAGAGGCAAGCGCGTCAAGTTCGGATTCATCCGCGTAAGTGCCGGGTAGATAAACCAATCCAAGAGACATCCCGAAAGCGCCGGCATCCATGGCCTGATTTAACAAACTTATCATGCCTTCCATTTCATGGGGCGAGGCTTTCCTGGCTTCATATCCCATGACGGAAGCTCTTAAATTGCCATGCCCCGCCAAAAATGCCAGATTAGTCATCAATCCTGCGGCCTGAATTTCCTCAAAATATTCTCCGGCACTGTGCCAGGGGATATCGGCAGGTATCGGCTCGCCTTCCCTGAGCCACACTTCATGAACCGCTTTTTCCTGAAAACCGTAAAGAGGAGCTGCGGACATACCGCAGTTTCCAATCACTTCCGTCGTCACGCCCTGTGAAATTTTATGAACAGCGTGCGGTTCCAGAAAAGGATTAAAATCAGAATGGGTGTGAATATCGATAAATCCCGGCGCGACAATAAGCCCCGACGCGTCTATGATTCGTTGCGCCGTAGCCTGCGAAAGGTCTCCAACGCGAATGATTTTGTCCCCTTGAATGCCGACATCTGCCGTCCTGTTCTCTTCCGACAGCCCGTCATATACCGTGCCGCCCTTGATAATCAAATCAAAGGTTTCATTTTGCGCAAAGAAGGGGCGTGACGGGATCATCAGTAGAAAGCCCAGACATAAAATAATTTTCCCGGTATGTTTAAGCATCATAACTCCATACTCCCGGAATCGCGGCGTTGCACTTGGGGCAGCGGCCCCGGGTTAGCTTGTTCTTAAGAATCCGGAATCCATGTCTTTCGATCAAAAGGCTGTTGCAGCCCGGGCAATAGGTGTTTTCAAGTCCGCTCACACAGCCCGGCAGATTGCCCGCGTAAACAAAATGAAGGCCGGCCTTTTTCCCTATGCCTGATGCGCGGGTCAGGGTTTCTGCGCCCGTGTTATCGGAATCCGTCATTTTATAGTCTTTGTGAAAAGCCGTGACATGCCAGGGAATATCAGGCGACACGGACACAAGAAATTCCGCGATTTTCGTAAGCTCTTCATCCGAATCATTGAATCCCGGAATCACCAAAGTCACAATTTCCACCCATACCCCTTTTGCATGAAGCAATCGAATCGTGTCCAATACTTTGGAAAGCTCGCCGCCCAGGGAGCGATACCCCTTGTCATCAAAACCCTTGAGGTCCACTTTGTAAAAATCAATCCAGGGCCGGATATACTCAATGACTTCCGGCGTTCCGTTGCCGTTTGAAACATAAGAAGTGTACAGTCCTTCTTTTTTGGCTTGTTTGAAAATTTCAACCGCCCATTCGCTGGTAATCAAAGGTTCATTGTAAGTGCTGGTCACAACCTGGGCGCCGTGTTCTTTGGCCAAGTTCACGAATTGTTCGGGCGTCATTTCTTCAGGCTGAACGCCCGCGACCGGGTCGCGAAGGGCTTGCGACGTCACCCAATTCTGGCAATTGTGAACCGCCACGAAATTGGCAAGGTAGGTATGGTCTTCCTCCGTTTCTAAATTATAAACCGGCCCTTCATAGGGAGACTGTTCTATTTTCTCAACCAGCACATATCGATATTGCCCGTCTTCCCAAACATGACGCTGCTTCTTAGAACTTTCATACCACCGGACAAGATAGGTCCAAGGGAATTGTTTTATATCGCGCCCCAGCAATTTTCTTTCCGGCACTGCTGGATACTTGTGACATTGAGGGAGATATCCCAGCTTCTGGACGAGCCAGGCAATACCCCAAGACAATTCCTCGGAAATCGTGCTGATCCTTATTTGGCCGTCAGGGGCCCGGTACCCGTCGCCGGCAACATACGCCCGCAAAAACGATTCAACTACATCTCGTTTCGCATTGAACAAAAGCTCGGGTACTTTTTTCTTGGAGCCGCGCTCCCCGCACAAGGCCTTAAACAGCAGCGCCAAAGATGTCTTGCCAGAAGACACTGAAAGAGTCGTTTCCCGCTGCACTAAACAGGCCTTCCCGCCGAAAATCTTATTCAAAAAATCCTTCACCCGCACCGCCAAATCGCGCTCCGTCTTCCCAAAAGAAAACGAAAGGTCAGCCGAATGAACCCGCCCTTTATCCAATGAGACCGAACCTTCGGCGCAATAAAATCCCAATAGTTCGGCCAACTCCGGAACCAACGGAATGTGGGACGGAATACCCGGGGTATGTTCCTTAGGGAAACGAATCCTGCCGTCTTCAAGCACCAATCCCCGATTTACAATCCCCAAACTCTCAATATCCCATACTCCTTTACGAAGTTTTGATAGTAAATGCCTCACATGAGAAGCGGATTTTCCGATTTTGCTTCCTATTTCGCGTGAACTTTTACCCTCGCTTGAAAAATCGACTGCTTGTTCCAGAATTTCAGCGGGTATCTTATGGCGAACACGGTAGGGTTTTAAAAAATTTCGGAGATAGTCCCCGGCCTCTAATATTTTATCTTCTGAAAACTCATAATGTTTCGGAATCACAAGACAATGATCTTTCGTCAGTTTGCCTGCCGCAAGATACCCCGGTTTCCCGGTGGCAAAGCGGTCCGGACGCAGACGAACAAGCAACGGATGGTCGGGAGTGCATTCAAGCCGGGGAAGAAATGCTGGTTTAATCTTGAGTATATGGCCATGATATGGCCTTTCAAAAAAATTCTTAATATCTCGTTTCCGCCCGCCATGCGTGTAAACCTTAACGGAAATTTTGTCGCGAACAATATCCGCTATTGAAAAAATTCCTCCGGCTGTTGGAACTCGCGTGCCGGGGGTAAAACAGTAACCACAATGGAAATCACATCCCAGCATGCCAAAACTCAGGGCTTTGGCGCCGGGAAGCGCATGAAAAAAGGGCTTCTTTTCAATGGGATCCACCTGAAGCGCCGCCACATAACCGGAAGGAACAAAAAGTTTTCCCCCTCGATTAAAGCGGACCCGGCAAATACCCTGCTTCCCGTCCGTGATCAAACAGCAGTGGCCGCAGGCATAACAACGCACCTTGTTATGGGAAAGCTTCTCATAGAGTTCGCCTTCTTGGGTAAATCTCTCCAATCGGGTTTGCAAGGTGTCCGGCATCAAATCCCTCCACGCTTATTCTAAGTCAAAAAAGAGGTTGCTACAAGAAGCGCCCGCTTCGTATGATAATGCTATGGATGAACAAGAACGGAAAATAAAACAGGATTTTGAAGCCTTAAAGGGCGCCAAACGGGATTTTCATAAATTGCTGGTTCAGGCCAAAGCCAGGCGCATGGAAGCGCTTCAGGCCGGGAACAAGGAAGAGGCCAAGCGCCTGAAAGCTGAAATTGAAAATTTGAACCAGGCCTGGAGGGACGAACAAAAAGGGATATGGCGGGAAATCCGCATAGATAAAAAAGGGAGAAGACGCTTATAACGCCTTCGCCCTTTTAACTCATTATACTCTTGGATTCACCCTGTTGCCAGCCGCAACGGGGCGAAGAAGCTGCGTCCCCGGACGGGCCGCAGTCTTCTTACGCGACTTTAATCTTGCTTTTGCCGCCGTAAAAATCCATCCAGCTCTTAGCACCCAGATCAAGAACCTTGTTAAGGGCCGTGATATTCTTCACGCCGCGATCTTGAAGCCAGGTCTCAAGGGCTTGAACGCCCTGACTCGCGTACACCGGAATTCCTTCCTTCCAAGTCGCACGGCCGCAAAGCACGCCGGAAAACGGAGTGCGCGCCTCAGTCGCGAGTTCAATCGCTTCGCGGAATTCATCGTCGCTCACGCCGGCGCTCAGATAAATAAACGGCTTTTTCGCCAAGCGGGCGCTTACCTGAAGATGCTTGATGGCTTCCTGGCGCGTGTACGCGGCCGGTCCGCCTTTGGAAGCCCTCGATCCCTCCACAAATTGCATGTTCACGGGGAACTCGACTTTCAGAACGTCTACCAAATATTCAGCCTTAGAAAATTCTTCCATGCTCTTCTGAACAATGATGGGCTTTCTCTTGGCATACTCAGGCCCCTTTTCGTCTCCGCCTTTGGGGTCATAGCCCACAAATTCGAGAAAGAAAGGCACATCATAATGCGCGCACTCAGCTCCGATGCGGCGCACAAAGGCGTGCTTAATGTCGTTGACTTTCGCGTCTTCCTCGGGAGTGTAGTAGAGCAAAATTTTGACACAATCCGCGCCGTCTTTAATCAGTCTGGAAACGGAATAATCGGCAACAAGCGTGGGAACTCTGCCGGGAAGCGTGTGATCGTAGCCCGTCTGTTCATACGCGAGAAGAACGCCCGCCTTCTTATTTCTTGCTTTCACGGCTGCAAGACCGAATTCGGGATCGAGCAGAATGGCGCTGGCATGCGGCGTCAAAACTTTGGAAACCGCCACTTTGAATTCGCTCATCATTTGCGGCGTGACCTCGGAAGGGTCGATATTTTTTGCCTTAGCAATGGATTTTTGCAGGGAACCGCGCTGGTCCATGGCGGCCGCGCGGATAACGCCGTTTTTATCGGAAACGGCCATCAATCCTTCAAATTTGCCTTTTGTGATTGTGACTTTTTTGGAACTTTTCTTTTTAACCAGTGTCTTAGTCATATCATCCTCACTTCCGTATTAAAGACTTCCCCCTTTCACAAAGATAATGAAGTCCCTATATTACGCCCTTTTATTTTTTTTGCAAGCGAGCCAAACGTATTTCCATTTTTTTCATAGGAATCATGTCTCCCCGCCTTTCTCCCGCGGCAATGCCTTTTCCTTAACCCATTATGGCATCAGAGGTTCTGTCGCTGGTCTCAAAGGTCGGCCCCCAGCGCCGGGCCAGGCTGAATTTTATTTACTTTTGATGAGCTGGGAGATAAAAAAGCCGTCGGTGCTGGTTTGGTGGGGATATAAATGGGTGTCGTCAGCGGCACGGCCAAAGTTTGTGAACTCTCTAAGAAAAGCCTCAATCACTTCCTCGTTTTCCTCCGGCTCCATGGAGCAGGTGGCGTAAACCAGACGGCCACCGGGCTTGAGATAGCGCGTGTATTTTTCGAGAATGCCGAATTGATCGGCCCGGCATTGTTTCAATCTTTCAAGAGACATTTTCCATTTGGCATCCGGATTTCTTCTCAAAGTGCCGGTTCCGGAGCATGGCGCGTCAATCAAAAGCCTGTCCACGCCGGCGCGTATCAGTTTTGATTCATCCAACCGGTTAAGATCCGCCGGAAAAATATTAAAAAGCCCGGCGCGTTTGGCGCGTTTCTTAATATCTTCCAGTTTGTTAGCGCGGATATCCGTGGCAATCACGCGGCCTTTGTTTTTCATCAACGCAGCCAGCATAAGGGTTTTGCCGCCTCCGCCCGCGCAAGCGTCCCAAACCACTTCGCCGGGCTGGGGCTCCACCCGAAGCGCCACCAGCTGGCTCCCCTCGTCCTGAACCTCGAAAAACCCCTCGGTGAATTCTTCGAGTTCAAAAATATTAAACCTCTCCCGGATTTTAAGACCGTAGGGACTCATTTCCGTGGGAACCGCTTCATGGCCCTTGGCCGCGAGGCGCGACGCCAATTCTTCGCTGGAAATTTTAACCGTGTTCACCCGAATCACTAAAGGCGGCCTTTCATTCAAACTGCGGAGAAGCTTTACGCACTCCTCTTCGCCAAACCGCTGCAGCCAACGCTCGACCATCCATAAAGGGAAGGAATAAACAAAGGCCAACTTTTCCGCCGGTGAAGCAAAACCGATGCCTCCCGGAATTTCGCGCCGGTTGAACAAGCCGAAATACTTTTCCGCATCCTTCCCTTCCCAGACTTCAGCAAAAGTCTTCCGGTCGATAAGACCTTCCAAAACCAGCGCGGCCAAAGGCTTGAAAAGCTCGTCCTGCTTTTCTGACGCGTTTTCCCAGCCTTCGATAAAACGCCTGTGCCTGAAAATCCCGTACACAGCTTCTGAAATAACTTTCCGGTCGCGGGAACCGAAGCGTTTGCGGTATTGATGAAAATAATTTCCAAGCAGACGGTCAGCCGGGTAAATGGAGCTCTCCATGCCCCGGTAAAGGGTAAGCGCGGTCAACATCTGACGTTTTAAGAAATACGCGGAAGAACTCAAACAACGGTTCCTGGCTTGATAACAGCATTTTTCGGCACCACCACAATGCCGTCGCGGATATAAAAATTATCGCCGTCAAAATCCTTCGCGCCTCGTTTATTGGCGATTTTCACTCCTGCGCCTATGCGCACATTTTTATCGAGAATGGCGTTCTCAATGCGGCAATCTCTTCCCACGCCGAGAGAAATATTCCCGGCCGACGAACGCTCATAGTAATCGGCGCCCATCACAATCGTGTTTTTAAGGGTTGCGCCTTCCTGAATCACGGAACGCAGCCCCACGATGGAGTGATGGATTTTTGATTTTTCAATCCGGCTGCCCTCGGAAAGCAGTGAATTGTGAATTTGCGAGTCTAAAATATGAAGCGGATGCAAAAACCTGGGATGCGTGTAAATTTTGCCCTCCAGGGAAGCAAAACTGAAGGGCGGCTCGGGAAGCGTAAGCTCCAGCGAAGTTTCGTAAAAACTGCGAATCGTGCCGATATCCCGCCAATAGCCGTCAAACACATAGGCATAGGCCCTGAGCCTAGAAATGGACTTGGGGATGACTTCCCTTCCGAAATCACTCTCATTTCCGCTTAAAACTTCTTTCAGCACGGAAGCGCGGAAGGCGTAAATCCCCATGGAAGCGAGATATTTCCCCTTAAAACAATCGCTCCGGGTAACGACTTTCGGTTTTTCCTTGAAAGCGGTGATACGGTGTTCGCTATTAATCTGCATGATCCCGAATTCGGAAACTTCCTTTTTTGTTACCGGCACCGTGGCCACGACAAAATCAGCCCGTTTCGTGCGCATAAGATCGAGAATGCGGGTTAAATCCATGCGGTAGAGATGATCGCCGGAAAGAATCAGGACCTCGTCATCTTTTTCAAGGTGATAATGAGGCAGGTGTTTGCGCACCGCGTCCGCCGTGCCCTGAAACCAATCCATGGTCGAAAGGGTTTGTTCCGCAGCCAAAAGTTCCACTCTCGCTTCATGAAAATGATCGAACCGGTAAGTGCTTAGAAGATGGCGGTGAAGCGAGGCGGAGTTAAACTGCGTGAGAACAAAAATATTCTTAATGCCTGAGTTTAGGGAATTGGAAATAGGAATATCCACCAGCCGGTATTTGCCGCCTATCGGCACTGCCGGTTTGGCGCGGTCGCGTGTCAGCGGAAAAAGACGCTTCCCCTGCCCGCCGCCGAGAATAATAGAAATAACCTGTGCCATGCGAGAATTATAACACAGGCCGCAAATAAATCTTAAGCGATCGCTTAGGCTGCGCCGCGGCAACCCCGCGGTACTGCTTTGACAGCGGGCGGCGGGTGGCCACCTCGTTCAGGCCGCTTTTTGGATTTCGCGCTCGGCGGCAATGCGGTTGTTCAGAAGGGTGATAAAGGCCTGCAGGTCAAAGGAAACAAAAAAGAAACCATTGCCGAGATCTTCCTTTTTGACCACATCCGGGAATTCCCTGAAAAGAGCGTCGGCATCCGTGTCACTCATAACCAACGACAGAATGGGGCCGGCGAGAAACGAGGGGGCTTTCCCGTCATACTCAAAAAGCGCGGTTTCCCGGCCGCCTTTCATGCCCATGATTTTCTCGCCCACTTGCTTGAGATATTCGAGGTTCATGACCATGATTTTGCGGGCCTCTTTGACCTTTGAAAGCTGGCGGCCTATTTCCACCACCGGCATGTCATCTCCCACATAGGGCAGGCGCGACACCCTGGATTTTTCTTCACGCGTCAGATAGGACAATAATTTTGCCACCTTTTGCTGTTCCTCACCGGATGTTTGGCTGAACACTAGGAAAAGCTGGCCGCGTTCTCCCACCCGCTTCACGATAGCGTGAAAAACCGCGGGGCTTAAATCCTTGGGCAAACTGTCAACATGCATGGCAACCGCGAGATTGTTTTCCGCGCTCACGGGTTCGGGCAGCATGAGATTGATTTTTAATCCCTTCTCTTCCGCAAGTTTGTTAAAGGCTTTCTCATAATCCTCCGGCGTTGCCTGGCCCGCCTTCATGGCCGCTACAATACCCCCGTCCCTCTCCTTGGCAAAACTCGTAACCGCCGCTGTCCCCATCACCCCTTCTATATCAGCCAGAAGCGTTTTCACCTGTTCATCCGATATTTTGGGATTAGCCGCCCTCATCATCTGCTCAATCGCGCCCCTGTTTTCTCCCAGCCCCTCAAAAAGAATCCGTCTAGCCAAGGTTTCAAAATCACCCGGGGGATTCTCCTGCGCTCGCGCCGCATATTCATCAAGACGGCGCATCAAAAAATTCTCCAAATCGGCCAATACCTTCTTACGGTCTTCCGTTCTTTTGGCAAAGAAAAAGCCCATGGTCGCTTTTATTTGGTCACCCGTAAGGGGCGTAGGGACATCCATCCCGTACCGTTCCGCGACCAAATTCCAAACAAAATCGTTGAAATTCTCCTGATGCCCAAGTGAGGCCGCTTTAAGCAATTCCTCCTCTTCCACTCCCTGCGCAGCCGTCAATTCTTTCCAGCGTTTTTGCCGCATAGGCATTGCGTTTACTTTTTTGAAAATCCCGGACAGATCGAGTGACTTGGCCGCGGGATCAATGGAAAGAAGTATGGTTTTGGCGCCGGCTGTGTAACGCCGCACCAAGGAAAGCGTCATTCCCGCAGGTCCGTATTCGGATACTTCGCCCACATTCACGAGCAATGCCCGGCCGCGGTAAACATCAAACATTTGTTTGTCAATACCGAACATCCCCAGATCATCCGCTATCTCAACCAGTTCCTCGGGATTGACCCCGTTTTCTTCCACCGCTTCCTTCAGGCTGTCCCCCTTGCCCCACTTTATCAGATGAAGCCTGTTCCCCTGGCTGAAAAAAGCTTGGTATCCCGGAACCAAATCAAGAATTCTTTGAGCCAAAGCGTGAATGTCGCCCGCTTTTTTCGCGTTGATTTTGATTTTTAAATGCGATGCCTCCCGTCGCCTGTCGTTGTCCGCCAGCACACCCGGAAACGCCTCCTGGATTTGCTTGAAAACCGACACCTGCTCTGCCTCTCCCATCCAATGCCTGGCTTGATAGCCGTTTTTCGCGTCAAACCTTTCCAACCCGTATTTCCCTATCAGAACCAAATTTGCCCTTGCCTGAGGGCTCAGGCCATCGTACAGTAATTTTCTCTTCATCCGGTCGACTGTTGTGCCGGAAATAATGAACACCTTGATTCCGGCTTCCAGCATTTGCGCGAGATGCTCCCGCACCTCGGGATCCACGTTTTCTCCCCTGACCGAAATCGTGTCGTCAAAATCAATGGCCACCGCGCTCACTTTCCGCTTGAGATATTCCGGTTTGATTTCTCCGGCGGAGTCTTCAGCCTGTCTCAAATAATCTATCAGCGCTCTTTCCCTTTCAGCCTCCTTGCCAATAAACTGCCGGAGATGGTTCCAGGTTTTCAGGGGATCGCCTTCCCTGATTCTCCAGCCATCCGCGTCCCGGGCCAGCAGCCTTCTTCCTAATCCCTCCGATATCTGCGTGTCTGCGACAAAAAGCTCTTCGGCAAGCTGAACCAGATCATATTGCAACGTTCGATACCCTTTCCCGGGCATTGCCTGCACGGCCGAATTCGGGAGCCTCATCGCTTCATCCAAATGGGGGATTCCCGCCGCGGCCGTGACCGGCCATTCCGCCATGCGCCCGTACCCTTGGGATGTTTCGCCGATTTTGTCTTTTTCCAAAATTTCCAGAGCCAGCGAAATTTCCTCCGCCGTAAAACCCAGAATCGGCATGTACAAGACCAAAAGAATCTTGGATACTTCTTCATGGATCTGACGGTTTTGATTGCCTCGGATAATTTCATCGGAAAGCCTCGTGAATGCAGACCAGTCGGCAGATCTTCGCGTATCTTTTGTTTCCGCATCAACAAGCTGCATGATTTCAGTAATTTCTCCCTGCTTCCCGTTGACTAAAAATTTGCCCATATCATGGAAGGTTGCGGCAGCTCTCAAAACCCCTCTCACCGAGTAACCTTCCCAATCCACATTCCTTTCCGCCCGATCGAGATTCAGGCCGGCAAAAACCTCGCCGGTGTGAATTTCAAGATTCGCCGGAGCGCCGCTTCGCGAAGATCTCCCTGCGTCAATCCGCAGGATACGTTTTAAACCGTCAGGGAGACACTCGCTCACCTGCTGCCAGACGAGCGCGGGATCGACCGTGTTACGGTTTGTCATCACTTGTTTGACAAAAGCCGGTTCCTTTGGAATATCCTTGAAACCGGCCGTGGATTCCATCCGGTCCACGGCACGCCGCCTGATCTCATTCAAAGACTCGAGCAAAACGGTTTGGACGCTCCTTCTCATCTCCACATTCAAGCCGGCTGCTTCTATTAACCGGATCATGCCTTCCCGGTCAATGCGGCGGGCAAGCGTGAGCAAGGCTTCCTGAATCAGGTCTTCCCGCCCCTTCAACGCGGCGTAAAAGGGTTTTGATCTCAAAGTCCCCGTGGAAGAAAGCATATCCAGAAAATTGTTGTACCCGAAAGGAAGCTGTAACAGTTCACGGTCGTCTTTGTCATAAGCGGCGCGCTGGCCTTTGATTCCTCCCCTTGCCCTGTAAGGCCCGGCCCCGCCAAAATCAATGGGCAGCACCTGTCCGGCCGCTTCGATATAGTTCTGCAACATGCCCCTGTCCCTGTCCTGAATCAAAGCCGAGACCACATACTCCAGAGCCAGCAATTTTTCATCCGAGTACGGCTGCTTGGCGGGCGCCGAATCCTTCTGCCATTTGGACACAACAGCCCAGCGTCCGTTCAGTTGCATGACATGCATTTCATCCGCCACGGGCACTCCGGCTTCCTTCATAATCATCCAGGCCAGAAGCTCCATCCGCATCCTGTCTTCCTCTGCATAAAACTTGGCGTAATATTTTTCCCCGTTGACTGTAAATTCAGCCGCTTCCTGGGAGCCTTTGGTCACCTCCTTGCCTGTCCGGAAAGAATCTTTATCAACTTTTTGTTCAAGGGCACTCGCTTTTTTGCCGGCATGGGCCCTGAAAATTTCCGGGTGGTTAGCCAAATACATATTGAGATACCCCTGCACCGAGACCCGGATCATTTCGGCGGGTTCATTGCTCCGGAATACGTCCTGAAAAATCGCCTGTTCGGGCGTGTGTTTTTGCGTAGGCGTTTCCGGGATGTTCAAATAATATTCAAGCTTGTTTTCAAAGTTAGCTTCGTTAAGATCAAGCGCGACAACAAGCCGGGGCGATGAAATTTTCTTATGATCCTCCAGAATTTGCCGCATTTCATCAGGGCTTAATACGCGGGCCGCGCCTTCTAATCCGGCAGAAAAATATTTGAATCGGCCGGCTTCTTGAACGATAAGAGCTAGATTTTGTTGCGCTTGAATCTCTTGCCGGACTTCCGGTTTCGCTAATTTGGCTGAAGAAATAAAAAAGACCCGCATTTCATCCCGCGCGATATCATCTTCCAGCACCAGTTCCTTGATTTCCGTTGTTTCCATCGTTTCGATTCCCACGGGACCCCGGTGTCCCAGCTTCACCTTTTCGAGCTGTGCCCGCCGATTGTAACCGGCAGCTGGCATCCAGACAAGAAAGCTGTCCCCGCCTCCGTAACCAAATGCCTTTTCTTTTGTGACACCTATGTAAGTTTCACCTTTATACTGGCCCGCGTTACTCCGTTCATGACCTGCCGCGAGATAATTTCCAAAAGCCCCAAAACCAACCGAACGGTAAAAACCCATGGCCACGCCGCCTTTCGAAACGGCTGGAACGAAATAAGGTTTTCCGCCGCTTTTATTGAGTTGCCCCACGACTTGCTGTTGAAGATACGCATAAACTTGCCCCCCGGCTTCCGCCCCCAAAAGATCCCGCACTGCCTCAGGGCCTATCCAATAAGCCGCGACAATCTCTTCCGTCACGCCTTCCAGAAACCGGGATTGCGATTGCCCCATGGCCCGTTTCTGATCAAGGCGCCTTAGACCTTCCTGGATAAAATACTGGTCGGTTTGATTCATTTGAAGCTTGGCGAGAGTATGACGTATCTCGACCGCAATGTCGGGATCGTTGGACAAGGTTCCGATCGTATAGACCGCGGCCGCGACGGCATGAGAATGCGCCTGGAACCATTTCCGGTCGCGCTCCGCCCGCTTCAAAACTTGCGCCCTCAATACCGAAACCACATCTTGAGCGTCCAGATGAAAACTGGCCGCATAAATCCCCTGTACAAGAACCGACTCGGATATTGCGGTCACTTTTCCTTCCAAACAGGCTTTGACTCCTTTCCAATGCTCGGCGGCGGTTCCGAACGTCACGTTCATGTTTTGAATCGTAAGAAACCACCCGAAACTTCCGATTTTTTCCGGATCCAAATCGGCAGGGTCATGAACTTCACTTGCGCGCTGTGGAAAAACTCTCTGGAACACCTGCGTCCAGTCTTTACCCAGTTTTTGCGCTAATCCAATCAAGGCATCCCAATACCGGGGAAGCTGATCCTGAAACGCCTCAGCCGCGGCACTGAGCGCTTGAAAGCTCGAATCGTGCCAAGCGAAGGCTGATTGCCAGCGCGAAACGTCACCGCTCAGTTTATCCAAGTCAAAGCTTTTCAAGGCCTCATCACTCATGTGTGCACCAAAAGAATCCAAATAAGCAAGCATCTTTGCCGACTCGAGCGACGATTCTGCGTTATTTCGGAAAGCCATCAGCTTCGAATAACCGAAAACACGGCCGTATTTCTGGATTTGTGAGGCTTCTCCTTCGCTCCACACACCCATGGACCGCAAACGCTCTGCCAGCCGCCTAAAAAATTCTTCCTCGCCTAACTGCTCCCGCATTTGGAGCAAGTCCAGCGAAACGGCGGCTTCCCGCGTTGTCAGGAACCGGTTTTCTCCTTTTCCCAAAATAGCGCCGTCAAAATCCAGATAACTAACAGTCCAATAAACCGCCGTTTCTTTCAATCGGGAAGGAGCGGTTGCCGGAGCGTCCTTGGGCAGGGCGGCGCTTTCAAGGAACTTGGGGTACTGGAGAAAAAGAGCCTCACGGATTTGCTTCCTCGATTCCTGTTCGCCCAGCAGGGCATCCAAACGCTTGGTCAGCATCACCAAATGCCTGTGCGTCCTGGCTTCATCGCCTTTTAGCGATTGCAGCCAAATTTCGGAAATTGTTTTCAAATATAAAGCCGTCATTTCTTTTTGAAATTTGCTGCCCGCCCAGCGTGTGATTTTCTTTTCGATATAATTCAACCCTTCTTCATTCAAATCCACGCCCGGATAAACGTTTCTTGCGGCTTGGCTCAAGTAACTTTCTAAAGCCCACAAATAAGGCGGGCCAAGATAAACCGCCGCCTCGCTGCCCAGCCCTTTTTCCACCCTTTCTTCAATCGGGGTCACGACTTCTTCCAGTAACGACTCTGCCTCGGGGAAATACCTGAGTTGGCCGCCCACTAATCTTGAGAAACGGCTTCTCAGGGTTTCCAAATTGAATCTCGTAAGAAGGATTTCAGCGGTAGCGCGGACTGCCTGTTCCCTATCACCGGGCAAATAGTGCGTCTGCAGTTTCACAAGCGCATCCAGGAATTGCTCTTTTTTTGATTGGGCTTCCTCGAACGGCATGCGGCGGAAAATTTCAACCGTCTTTTGAAGCACTTTGGGAAGCAGTGTCGGCCACCGCTCGCTGTCTTGCAGAAACCGCATCAAAGGCTGCCAGGCGTTTTCGTAGGCAACCCTAAGAGTCTTATCCCCCTGTTCAGAACCCAGCACTTCCATAATACTCTGTTCCAAGGCAGTCAGGGATGCCAGAATGCCTTGAAGTACTCTAACATTCGTATCATCGAAGCGGCCGGTAAAACTGAGCATTAACCCGTTCAATGCCTTTTCAACCTCGGAAGCTGCGGCATCATCCGATACCATCATGGGAATCCGTTCGAATAGAATAAAGGTGAGAACAGTGACCGCTTCCACGCTATCCGTTGCTGGCGCGGGTTTTGCGATCGCATTCAGAAGATCAGTCTGTGCAAGAGCCTTGGCTCGCGAGATGATCTCTGCGGCATCGGCCGGGCGGTATTTTGTGATTTCATTTTCAACCAGTGCCAAAACTCTTTGCGCATCTTCACGCACATATACATTTATATCCGCCTTTCGGACAATCAGAGCCGGAACAATATCGATTAATTTTTGGCTGTCTTCTTCCGTGAAATATTTGATTCCCAATTCAACGGCTTTCATCACGCCCAGCCGTTTGATATCTAACGGATCATTGATCCCTTCGTTAAAATTTGGCCACGCATCGATGAATTGAGCGCGGATTTTGGCTCTGGCGTCGCCGGTATTCAGTTTTTCGATTCTCTGCTCCAATGCGGTAAGGGATTTCTTGATCGCCGCCATCCTTTCCGGGGCAGTCCCGGGCTGGATCATTTCCAGCAAAAGCAACCGCATCTCCTCTGCAAGAGACTCGGTTTCTCCGAGAGACGCAGCTTGAACTTGCGGTGCGGCGGCATGGATTTCATCCGCGAAAAGGGCGGCGAGTTCTTCATCCGCGTTCTCAACTGACATCCATTTTGAAACATTGTCTGAAGATGTGTCCCAATAGATTTCCCGGTTAAACCGGCTGAAACGCTCGATATTGAAAAATGACTTCTGATTTTTTTCGGTTAGAACAAAAGCGGGATACCCGTACCTGAGCAGAACATAATTGGCAACGAGCCAGGACGTCCGGGTGTTTCCATTTTCAAAGGGATGGATATTGATAAGCCGGTTAAAAGCCTGCGCCGCTAAAAGAACTGCGGGATGAGAATACCCGTCTTTTTGAGGCACAGCGCCGGCATTCACGGCTTGCTTATAAATCGCATCCATCGTGTCGAGCCGTTTATCCAACCAGTTAAAAAATTTCTTCATCAAGCGGTTAAGCCTTATGTCTTCCTCGATGACTTGGAGCATTTCGCCCTCCGCTTGTGACAGCGCCTGTTCGGCGCTCTCTATGCTTTGCTGACTGGGCTTCAACGTTTCCGCAGTCTTTTCCGCCTGCGCCTTTAATTCATCCAGCACCTTTTCCGCTTGTTCCACTTTAGCTCTGGCTTGTTCCCTTCTCTCGGTACGCGCCTGCTGCTCTGGCGAAACTTCGCGGGAAAGGCCGTAGCGCGCCCAGATAGCTTCGCTTTCCCGATCACTCAAAGTACTTTCATACGGCGGATACTGGATAAGACCTCTAAAAGCCGCGGAGGCTCGATAAAATCCGCGCAAGGCCGGCCGTGGAGTTTGCCTCATCGGATCAATCACAGTGATATGGGCGGCAAGTTCATGGTGCATGGACCGAAACTCTTGCTCCGTAAGCCGTCTCTCTTCTGATATTGTTTTGTTCAAAATACGCCCTGCATTGAGCAAATCTCCGGACTCCCGCACATCATCTTCTTCCGTGTGAGTCGTCTGCACACCGTGACCGATGGAGGTGACTTTGAGTTTATCCAACGGCAGGGTTTGAAATTGCCCCGCACTCCAAACGCTTTTTAAGCCCTCAAGAGAATCTCTCAACCGGGAAGCATCATAAGGCCGCCACAGGAGCGCTTTAGGAATTTCAAACCACGAAGGTCGTTCTCCCATTTCATCCGCTCTGTTGTAATAGAGGGAGGTGGTATTCTTAAGGGCCTGAAGGTATTCATCGCGATACTGCATTTGATTGACCTTTTCATGGGACAGAATCCTATCAAGAATTTTCTCAAAAAACGAATTCCTCTCCGCAACACTGAACTGCTTGTGTTCGACAAAAGCTTTTCCAAACTGCACGATAAGCGCCGTCAAGAGATTCGGGTCTCTTAGTTTCTCCATATCCGTGATGTCCGGACGCCTACCCGAGGCTTCTTCCAGCCCCACAGTCTGACGAATAATCACCTTGGCAATGCTGTCAATAGCTTGCTCCTCATTCGCGCCCAGCGAAGAGCCAAATCCCAAGTTTGGCGCGGAGTGCCGCAAGGAAGGCCTTGCGGCCGACGCGGCTTGCGCGATTTGCGCTGGTTCTTGCCGGACTTCTTCTGGTTGGGTTTTGCGACCGGCTGCCGGCTGAAGAGGATTGCGAGAAACAAGCTCACGCAGGCTTTTTGAAGTGCGGATAACCTGAAAAGCATCCCTGGCGCTCATGCTTTTCGCAAGTTGAAGCACGGTTTCAAATCCCTGATCGATCAAGGACTCGTCCTCCTGCCTGATTTGAGCGGCGAGCTGTTTGATTTCCACGCCGCTTAATTCAGCAGCGGGTTTGCCATTCCCTGAAGCCGGCTTTTTGAAACTTAAAATCTGATTCAGCTTTGCTTCTAACTCGGCTAATTCTTGCTTCATCAAAATGCCTTGAGGCAAAGCGGCTTCTTCCGGCGGCAGTTGTTTCAAAGCCTGCCTTAACTTAAGGTATTCCCCAAAATCTGCGTAATATTTGGCGATGTCCCTCATGAAAAAATTCTTGAGTTTATTCCGCCAGTGCGCATTGGCAAGAACTTCGTCAAAATTCCTTTCCCCGGCCGCGGTTTGCACAAAATACGCTTCAAACTCCGTAAGAATAGTGTTGTCCACATCGTCCGCCCGGCGAACCACCTGCGTGCTGTGAACGGCTTCGTGGATGATTTGATAAGCGCGTTCAAACAATCGCTCGGGAAGAAGCGTTCTGTCTCTCTCGGGTTCATAGCCCTTTTGTAAAACTAAAACGTGAACTTCTTTCCCAAGGTTCAAATTCAAAGCGGTTGAAGAAGGCTGGCCAACATTGCTCGCCATCATGTCCAGGGTTTTCTTATCCACTTCAACCACCACCAGCGGCGGCGGGGTGATCTCGAATAATTCAAAAATCGCCTTTAATTGAGGATCAACGTCGGTAACCGGCCGCACCCCTTCAAAGGAAATACTGCCCCCGCCAATCCATTTTTTAAGCCTGGCCGCGATTTGAGCCCCGCCTGTGTCAGGATTTCCGTCCGCGCTCCGTTCATTCAGCTTACTGATAAGGAAATCAATGCGTTCTCCGCTCGAACTGCGGCCCAAAAGCTCACGGCCGAAATCTTCGGTTGCCTCATACGACTGTCTGAGTTTTTTTTCAAACTCACGCTGTTCTGCTTCGGGCGGTACGGTCTCACCCGGGGCTTCACGCGGAGACTCAAGCCACATGCGCCTGGCGCCTTCAAGAGCAAGGTTTTCATGAAAAATCCGCTCGTTTCTCTCCTCTTCATCAGGGTTATACCCCACCCATTTATTCACCAGAAACTGAAGCCAGCTTTTCCTATTCCACCAGGGGCGGGCGCCCTCACTCGGTTGGTAAAGCCACCTGAAAAAGTTGCGGAATAAACGAAACAGCCCGCCGGGAATAGCGATCAGTTTAATGTCCCGCGCTTCACCGGCATGAAGCAAATATTTGCCCTGGCTATACCGGCCCACGAGATATTGATTGGAGGCAACCGTGATTCCTTTCTGCTCTGCCTCCTCACGCTCTTTGACATTCTCTAGGATAGCTCCCTCGCCCGCCTGCACTAAACCGCGAGACTGTACGCCACGCAATTTCGCGCCCTGTCCGATTTGAACCTCGGGCGCTGAAACGCCCTCAAGCACCGCGCCGCGGGCAACGGTTCCTTTGTTGATGTAACTGTTGATAACAACAGCGCCTCTTTCCAGGGTTACGTCCGGATTATTCGCCAAGCCCGGAATGCCGCCGATCAGAATAGCGCCGCTTTCGGTGACCGTTGCGCCATGAAGATCAATTTTCCGGTAATAGGAATTCCGTATAAAAGAAAGGAATCCGGGATTCTCCGCCTCAAATTGTTCGAAGACTTCATTCTTTTTCGCCTCTTTCCTTACCCCCTTCATTCTTTTTTCAAGCTCATCCTGAAGCTTATGCACTTTCGCCGGATCAGCGTAATAGGGACTGGCAAGCACATTGACGACGGCTTTCAAATCCTCACCCGCATCCCCGGCTCCGCCCAGATACAAAAGTTTTCCGGGCAAAGAACGGCCGAACAAATACTCCTGGCCTCCGGCATTCATCACGGCAAACGGCTGCTCAAAAAGCGGATTCAATCGGGCCGGATTAGCCGCCAGAAACCCGGCCAAGTCTTTGGGCATTTCCAGCTGGATTTCTTCAACCTGCCCATCCCTTGTCCTTCGAATCGTCACGGCCTGCATGTCACCAAGCGAAGCCGCCATGATCAGCTCAAGCCCT
>ASOC01000007.1 GCA_000405945.1 Candidatus Omnitrophus fodinae SCGC AAA011-A17 | reverse complement strand
TCAAAGCCCAGTCCAAAACCTGGGGCTATTGCGGCGCTAAAGTCGAAAGAAGGGGAAAGACGCGGGAAATATGCAAGGACATAGGCTGAAAAAGATATTTTCAAGCTAGAAACGTCCAGTTTCTGTGAACACCCATGTCGTAAACCCATCTCCCATGAGAGAACATACAAAAAAATCAAAAGCCCAGTCCAAAACCTGGGACTATCACGGTGCTAAAGCCAAATGGAGGAGATCAGATGATTTTGAACGGAGTTTTGAGGCAATTCGCAGCATGGTTTAGGGCAGGAGTGGGACTCGGTGTGATGCTTTTCGTGGCATTTACCACCCTTTCGGCACTTGACCAGGACGCGGATGGCCTACAAAGGGCTACGGAGCCAGCCTATGTTCCACGGCCTGCAGTGCTTGTTGAGAAGGAGCGGGACGACTACAGCGTTATCCGGGAGCGGAACCGCTTCGTGACAGATCTTGTCAGTCAGTTATCCCGGACTGTAAGCCGGTTAGCGTGCTAACCGGCAGGAACGGAGAGAGATTTCGAACACAGTGAGTTCGGAATCTTTTCCGTAATCGCTACACAAGGAGGTGTCACGGTTTGCATAAAACCGAAAAACCAAAGGAAACGGATGAATATTTGATTGCGGGATGGAGCAAGCGATATGGACGTGAGATCAGTCTTGGTGAGGTCTACGAGATTAATGCCAATCTGTCCGCCTTTGTGGATGTGATGGAGCGCATGGACCGCTATTTGAGGCAAAAGCGCAGGCAGAAAAAGCCCTCTGAAAAATAGTTTTAAGTATAATGTGGGCGCGAAAGGAGGCGACCTATGCGGACAAAAGAAAAGACGGCGCAGACGGTTTCTTTGCAGAGCGCGGTGCTCTATATCCGTGTTTCAAGCAAGGAACAGGCAGAAAGCGGGTATTCCCTGGATGCCCAAGCCAAGCTCCTGCGGGAGCATGCCCGGCAAAAGAATTACAAGATCGTCTATGAGTTCAAGGATGAAGAGACGGCCAAGGAATCCGGGCGCAAGGCCTTCAACGAGATGCTTCTCTACCTCAAAGAGAATCCTTCGATCAAGTATCTTTTAGTTGAAAAGACCGACCGCCTTTCCAGAAATTTCCGCGATATTGCCACGCTTGAAGATTTGATGAACAAGCAGGACATGCATATCGTTCTTGTGAAGGAAAACGCCGAGATTCACAAGGATGCGCGCTCGAACGAGAAATTCATGTTCGGCATCCGGGCTGTCATGGCCAAGCATTTCATCGATAATTTGTCGGAGGAAACAAAGAAGGGGCTGACCCAAAAGGCGGAGAGCGGATATTACCCGGGGCTGGCCCCCTTTGGATATAAAAATATCAGTGACCCCAAGGATACAAAAAGAAGGATCGTCGCGGCTGATTCGAATGCCGTTCCGCTTGTGCGCGAAGTTTTTAATTTGTATGCCACCGGTCGTTATTCCTACAGCGATCTTGCGGCGTTACTGCATAAGCACGGCGTTCGCTCGCGTATCGGCAAGCCGATTCACCAGTCCCGCATCGAAAAGCTCCTGAAAGACCCGTTTTATTATGGCTATTTTCTCTGGGGCGGGAAACTTTACAAAGGCCATCATCCCGCCATCATTGAGCGTCCGATCTTCGACAAGGCGCAGGAGGTGATGAAGAAAAAGGCAAATGGTTTATCGGGACACAGGGGCGTTTTGCTGGCCTATCGCGGGTTCCTGAAATGCGGCAGCTGTGGCTGTGCGATTACGGGCGAGCGTAAACAAAAACCTTCGGGACGAAAATATATTTTCTATCACTGCACGGATTATTACGACAAATGCAAAGCAAAAAAACAGTATTACACCGAAGCGGAGTTGGAGACGATTCTGGACGGCATTGTTCAGGACCTGCATGTGGATAAAGAGGCTTCTGAATTAATCCGGAGTGGTCTCAAAAAGAGCGCTCAAGATCATCAGGAAACCGTGACGGGAGAGAAGGAAAACAATCTTCAGCAAAAGAAAACGTATGAGCGCCGTCTGCACAAGCTTTATCTGGACCAGGTGGACGGGCTCATTGACAGCGACTTCTATCAGAAAATGCATTCGGAATGGCAGTTGGAGCTGGATGAAATCAACCACAGGCTGGCGGCCTTGGATCATGCGGACAAAAGCTATTATGACCGGGGCGTTCTCTTCCTGAAATACGCCCAGAAGATAAACGCTTACTGGAAGGCATTAAAAGGCGATTCCTACGAAGAAAAAATCCTCAAGGGAGAACTTCTTAAAGTGATTCTCACCGAGGCCCGGCTCGGCGACGGAACCCTGAAATATCAGTTCCGCAAACCCTTTGACGACCTCGCAAAACTGCTGCGAAGACCGGAGCTTCACGCTCCCGCGAGCGTGCCGGAATCAAGGGATCCCGGCCTCGGTTCGAAACAAAAGGAATGGGGTCACTACGCTTATTCATGGCGAACCAAAACCCCAGTGATGCACTCAATCGCGTTTTTGTTTACGAACAGGCATTTTATAGCATCTTTCAGCACAGGCGTCGACAAATTATCTTCGGCGAGAAACCGGACGATCTCGCGAATGCCGGATCTATTAGCCAGAGAATCTGGGAACAGCACAAAACTTACCTTCAGCGCCTTGAGAACTTCCCGATTAAAAAGGCCGCCTATTACCGCCAGCTTCAGGAATCGACCGGCGTCAAAAGCGTCCGCGGTCTTTCTGAAATCACGGGGGAGGACTGGTCCTACATTGCCAAAGTCCTCAAGACTCTCGATCTCCCTGCCCCGATTCAGGAGTTTTTGAATACCCACCGGGAAGCCGCCATCGTTAAGCGCTTCCATCTTCGCATCCTCTTGGAACTTGTCCGGCTGGGAAACAAGCCTGTCCAGCTTGCCCAATTCAGAGAAATAATCGACGAAATTCACGCTGAAGACCCCTGTAAAAAAGCCGAAATTTAATGTGGTTGATTTTTTACCATATGTGGTATATTATTTACTACAGAAGGGGGTGATCACATGAGCTTTGGAGAAATGGTTAAAAACCTTCGCATTGAAAAAAAGGTGACATTGCGCCAATTTTGTCAGGAAAACGGTTACGATCCGAGCAACTGGAGCAAGATTGAGCGAGGCGTCAACCTGCCGCCGAAAGACGAGGAGACATTGACGCGCTGGGCTAAGGCACTGGGTCTCAAGCCCAAAACCGATGCCTGGAAAAATTTTATCCTGGAGGCGGAAGTCTCCCGCGGCAATATCCCTCGTGAAGTGATGAACGATCCGGCCTTGCTTGAAAAGCTGCCGGCATTTTTTAGGACCGTAAGGGGCTCAGAAGTCAGTGGGCGTGAACTTGACAATCTCATTGAGAAAATCCGTAAGGCGCACACCCCCGATGAAGATTAAAGTCCCTTTTCTTGAGAATGCAGCCATCTGGCAAAAGGCGGATGATTTCAGAACGTCCATTGCGCCTGAAGGTTGCGATTTGCCGCCCATCAATATCCTTTACGTGGCTGATGTGATCCTGAAGTTGGATATCATTGAACTTCCGGATTTATTTTCCTCCCAACATGTTGACGCAGCCCTTCTGCCTGATTTGAGCGGCATCTACATTGATCAGGAGGAACTCCGCGCCTGGGACCGGGAGGACCACTGGATTGAAAAGCGTTTGAGGTTTTCCGTAGCCCATGAGATCGGCCATTTTGTTTTGCACGCCAAGCTGCTGAAGAATAAGTTCACCAGCATTGAAGAATTCAAGGTCTGGTCCCAAGACAGGGAAAATTACAGCGCAGCCGAATACCAGGCCGATGAATTTGCGGGCCGGTTACTTGTGCCCCGGGAAATTTTATTGAAGGAATACGACCTTTATTGCCGGAAAGCAGATGAAGCGGATCCTGAATGGCGCAACATCGAGGGCATGCGGGAACACGTTGCGCGGAAACTCGCACCGCGCTTCGGAGTTAATTATCAGGTCATCGAAACGCGCTTTGACCGTGAAAACATTTGGCCGGCTTCATAATTACATTTTTTTCGGTCGAATTAAGTCCAGTCGTATTGGCCCAAAAAAATACTGGCACCCACGGCCAACTTCCGCCGGGCACCATCTGCCACGCAAAACGTGGGCATCGATAGACGCCATGTCAATTGGAACGTGTTATCTTCCCATGGTTCAAAAAGATTCGCCGATCAGCCAATTGGCCTATATTCGGGTTATGAGTCACCATTATAATGGCATGTCCTTCAGAATGTAGCCCGCGGAAAATATCCATGACGGTTTTTTCATTATCTTCATCAAGATTACCGGTCGGTTCATCCGCTAAAATGATTTTTGGCTCATTGATCAGAGCGCGTGCAATACACACCCGCTGTTGCTCTCCTCCGGAAAGTTGGCTTGGCAGATGGCGAGCGCGATCCATAAGCTTGATCCGCCCCAGTGTTTTCATAGCCTGTTTTGTATCTACCATGGAATGATAATACTGAGCCAGCATCACATTTTCGAGCGCCGTAAGATAAGGGATCAAATAAAACTGCTGGAACACAAGCCCAATATTTTCACGCCTGAATACTGACCATTCGTCAGTACCAAAATGGCTCGTGTCTCGACCCAATATTTCGATTCGGCCGCTCGTCGGTTGATCCAACCCGTCAAGAATATTCAACAAAGTCGTTTTCCCAGAACCGGAAGGACCCATGACGGCCACCCATTCTCCTTGTTCGATCCGAAGACTTACATCGCTTAGCGCGTAAACTCCTCCGGGATAACACTTACTGACTCGATCAAAAGCAATCACCAACGTTTCCATATTATTCCCCCTTTAACACCAATGCCGGCTGCATCTTCAACGCACGAGCGACGCCAGCGCTGCTCGCTAGCAATGAAACGACAAGCGTCACGACAAGCGTGATCGGAAGGGCAGTGACCTGCGGTGTCACCGAAACATGAAAAATTTGTCTAACAACCATCTCAGAAAGCAACGTTCCCGCAGCAAACCCAAGCGCAGAAGCGAGAACCGCCAGAGACATCCCCTCTAACAGCAAAAAACTAATGACCGAGCGTCGAGTTGCCCCAATCGCTTGGAGCAATGCAAATTCTTTTCGCCGCTCCACGATACGGGAAAGTAAAGCGGAGGAAACACCAAGCACTGTCAAGACCATAACCGTCATTAAGCACGCGCTGGAAAGCAAAACGACCTTTTTCAAAGTGGCTTCTTCCCCATGGACGATTTCGCGAAGCGGTTTGATTTCGATATGGCTTTGCACCTGACCGAGCTGTGTGTTGAGCCGGTGAATCCCGTTTCCGCCTTCAGGAACAGAAAGGAGTGCGTAGATAAAACCATGCTGAATAGTTTCGGCAAGCGGTTCGGGAACAAATATTCGATCTTCATTTTCATCCCCCGAAACAATAATGCCTGCGATGCTGTAACCAGTTTCCTTCTTTGCCCCAGACGGTTGATGAACCGTGATTGACATACCAGGTTTTAATTTTAGTAATTCAGCGACTCGTTTGCCGATCAGGCATTGCTGTTCTTTCCAAACCCGATGCCCTATCACGATCCAGTAGGGTGTCATTTGCGCAAGCTTTTCCGAATCTGCCATTGCAAGAACGACTGGCTTACCCTCAACGGTCACAATATCGAAGGATAGCTCTACTGTTGGGATGCCTTCTCTTTTGACGATAGCTCTAAATTGTCCCCATTCATCCAAGTTTAGGGGGCGTTCGTTTTCAGAAAAGCGAGAAACAGCAACTGCATTAGGACCAAGTTTTCTTAAAGTGTTGCCCATTCTTTTTTTTATATCAAAAGAAACCGTAGCGAACATCGTGATAAGCGCCGCACTGATCGTCAAAGTAACTAACGTCCAGAGGGTAATTCTGATATTTTTGAATAAAGATTTTCTGACCATTTTTCCGATCATCTTTTACTCCCTAATTCCCATGGAGAACTTGAGCCGTATTTTCGCCCAACGCTTTCCAAATAGGCCCTAAGCTTCCAATCAACGCCATGATAAGCCCCAAGAAGGGGGAAAGAATCAGAAGCGCTAAATGGCCGTCTGGTTTGCCGCCGAAGATCGCTTCGATAAGTCCCCGCCCTACCCAAGAACCTGTGATCCCCCCTAAGAGGCCTCCAAGAATTCCCAAAAATGCAACTTCAACCAAAAAAAGCGCCAAGACATTAGTGCGCTTCGCTCCCAGGGCTTGAAGAAGAGCTACCTCGGGTCGCCTGTCTAAAATAGCTGAGGCGAGAATCCCCATGATGCTAAGCGAGCAGGAAATCAATGTAAAGATCGCCAACAAGATCATTAATCCTTTGATACGGGTCAACACGGCACCTTGTGTTTCAGAAATTCTTCGGACCACTCGTGCCACCGAGTTTGGGATTGTCTCCTGAATTCCTGAGGCGATATTTTCTGGATAAGGGGTACAATACCACCGCTCATACTCGGCGCTCGTCAGCGATTTAGGATCGATGCGGTATTTCTCGGCTAACCTATTTTCAGGTGTGGTCAGCGCACTTACATCTGCCTCCGAAACCTTACCTTGAAGACCAGCTAACTTCTGCACCGTTTCCAAAAAAGCGATCACAGCGGAATCTTCCTGACCGCCGGTGGAGACGATGCCTAAAACTTCGAGATCGATCGAACCTTTGTCAGTCTTCACTTCTACTTGGTCCCCAAGAGAGACTTTCAATCTTCCGGCAAGTTCCTGCCCAATGAGGCCTGTGTTTTCTGCACCGGATAATGGCCAATTCCCTTGAATAGCCCAATGCTTGTAAACCTGCCGGGCACCGGACACAAAAACCTCTCCTCCTTCAAGCGGAATTTTATGCTCCAGCCACAATCCAAGCAGAGGAACGTTCTTTCCGTTAAGCTGAGCTGAGGCCCAAAGACGGGGAACAATTCCCATGATGTTATTCCGCCAGAATATTTCCTTTAATTTTTGAAAAGCGCTTTCTTCCAAATAGGCGGAAACTTTTTCAGAATTTAATGAATAGTCTCCGACGGTGACTGGTATAGAGAATGAAACTGGCGTCACTTTTATATTCGCCCCGAAGGAACCGAGCTCAAGATTCATCTTGTCTCCCGTGTCGATGCTGAGCATCAGAAGCCCTACGACAAGACTGATTCCAATCCACACGGCAAAGACGGCAAGCGCTTTACGGAGCTTCCTTCGCACGATTGAATCAAATAAAATTCGCCAAAACATGGCCCCTCATTTTTTCATTTGATGAATTTGGACGGATGCACCTTAAATGCCGCCTGACACTTGTTGCTGCAAAAATAATAAGTCTTCCTGTTAAATGTTTCAAAAGCTGCGGCCGCCCTCAATTTGACTCGCATACCGCATACGGGATCGATTCCCTCCAACGCGGATTGCGCATGAAACTGTGAGGCCCCACTCTCCAGCGCCTGGACCGGAACGAGAAGCATGCCTTCTCTTGCGGTACTTTCAAGCGGAAGAGGATTGCATCCACCCGGATGCCCGAGAGTCATGGGGGCAATTTCGGCTGCGCAATTGAGACATATCAGATTCCCGCCTTGCTGGATGTATCCGAAATCACCGCAAATCCGGCACAGGTCAAGCCCTGTCCGATATTTACCATCCCCGGTTTTCATCGCAAGGAAGCGCACCGTCCGGTCCCCTATAACATAACCTAGGCGATGGAGCTTTCCATCCTCGAGTTTTTCCAGGGGAATGACTATGGAATCACCTTCTCTTGCTGCCGGTTCAGGAAGCGGCACCGTTTTGGGCATAAGTTCCTTCGCATAAACGGCTCCTACGAAAAAAAGAACAATGAGCGCACTCGCGACAGCGCCGTATCGGTAATTTCGGTCGCGCCGCGCTTTTGATTCAATCAGGCGTTTTTCGACGCTAGACATCTCCCCCGTCATTTTTTGTCCTGACCGCTCCGCCGTCAACCAAATAAAAAGCGGCAGAGCAATCAAAGCCAGAATGAAAAGGGAGTTGTGACGCACCATGGGACCGACTAACGACATGCTTTGCTGAGTCGCAGGGAGGATTCCCGCTTCCGAGAATTCATGATACCCATTGACGATCAGTTGAAAGACAAAAACGCCAAGTACCCATTCTGTGACCGTAAAAAATCTTCGCACATTCACGTGAAGACTTCCTTGGATAAACATAACGCAAAAAACGATAGCTAAAACCAAACCGAGTACGGTACCGATAAAGCTAAGCACAGCGTCTGTCGTCAGGCTGACCGCGCTAAGAAACATCACAGTCTCGGCGCCTTCGCGAAAGACCATGAGAAAAGCAAAGGACCCAAGTCCCCATGCTTCCTTCGCGCCTCGTTTTGATGCCGTGGCTTCTATGGTATCGAACACTCGTTTCTCAATCTCAACTTTGAGTGTTCTGGCCTTCTGGTGCATCCACCACATCATCGAAGCCACAAAGACTGCGGAAATCATATAAAGGCATCCCTCATAAGCTTCTTCGTTGAGAGGCATACGGTTGAGCGCGACCGCTGTGCCGATGCTGGCAAAAACCGCAATCCCAAGGCCCCAGAACACAGGATGTTCGAGGTCCCGGCGCCCCGTTCGCTTCAACACGACCATGATGATCCCTATGACTAAGGCTGCTTCAATCCCCTCTCTTAACATAATCACAAACGATTCAAACATTTCTCCACTCCTTTCAATTTTTAAAAAGTAACGTTAAAGCGTAGAAGAAAAACATGCGCCGTTTTGGTATTTTCCTCTCCGGCCGGGCTGAAAACGATTTGGTAATCCGGCTGAATAGCGAAGCGGGCATGTAACTGTATTCGATAGGTCATCTCCAAAGTGCTTTCACCGGATTGAAGCTCACCCGGCCGGGCACCTGCGCCGGGATCAGTTGGGTCAAAGGCGTCGATTTCCTGATTGCGGCTTTTCCGGAAGCTTTCGCTGATAAACGCATTGGCCACCGCAATGCCAAACGTGTCATGATCTCTTTTTGGAATGAGCCCCTTATAGCTAAAACCTGAACCGAAATAAAAATCCACGACGTTCCGATTATCAGGCACACCCCCAAGCTGAAAGAAGACGCCGAGCCCTTGATCCTCGCCTTCTTTTTCGCGGAAAATCATTTGATCGACCAGTCCATAAAACCCAAAGTTATTTTTATAAGTGATTGACTCTCCTATCTCGTTGGTTGCCAGAGCGTCACTTGTATCCTTGGTATGCAGCCAGGAACCAAATTTAGTGCCGCCCGGCAAGGGTTCCTTACGGTGTTCGGGTTCCTTTATTTCTCGGGAGATAAGACGAATGCACCTCCGGTAAACATCGGAAGCATGGAAATTGACAGTCGGATGATAAGCTGCCTCAGCAATCATCATAACGCCCTGGTGACTCGCCAAACGGTAATTCACGTTATGGCGATTGTTGCCATCATCGGTAGGATCTCCGTCGTAAAACGGCGGCAATCAATTCAAATTTCTCATGTGGCGCAATCTTAACGCGCACCGCAGGCCCAAGCAGCGGAAAGATAGAAACCGGGACGTTGGCCGACAGGTCCGGCGGAGTTCCGAAAGAACTATTGATGAACAGGCCTCCGTATTCCGTAATGGCAAAATCGCAATCAAGGCCGTGCACCCCGGCAAGAAGGGCAAACTTGTCATGAAAAAAACTCTGCTCATACCACAATTCGTAAAGTCGCATGGAATCAGGGGCTTCGATATTGTCAACCGTCTGGAGGTCTCCAATATATCGCTCCGTAGGATTTTCTCCGCCGTGGGTGTTGTTACCAGAAACATAAATCTGACCCCCTGGAATCAAACCCGCCGCATCCAGATCCACTGTCAATCCGAAGTCTAATCTTCCGATATAAGTTGTTTTGCGGCGCAAACCACCACGATGATTACTGACCATATCGCCCGCATAAACCGCTTCAAAAGAAATCCCATTTTCTTCCAGTATTTTACGCGATTCCTCCAAAAAAAGACCGGACGTTTGTCTTTCCCGACCAAGCAATTCGATTGAAGGAAATATCTTGTTTTGTGGCCTTTTTGTGGGCTGAGTGATTTCAGAAAAAGCTGGAAAGCTAAAACCGAAAAAAAGCAGTAAAACACCCAACCCGGCTATTACGTATTTCTTTGCGAACATAACTCTAAAATCTCCTAAAACAAGTCTTGGCTGTGTACTGTACCGGTGTTTTCATTGCCTTCCTTGGCCATGCCATTGACAATTTTAGTTTCGTCTAACTAATAATGTTTTAACTATCTAACTTTGGGCCCAAAAAAATTTAGTCCTTGGACTTTTTATTATCGCACTTTCTGCACTCTCTCATCTTCCCATTGCGGTAATATTCCCGGAGTCCGCTCATACATTTCCTTATTCCACCCGAGCTTCCCCGCTCCATGAACTCAATAAACTTGATCAGCTTTTCCATAGCCTGATTGCTCAATGAGTGCTCCATACGGCACGCGTCTCGCCGTGCACTTGCCTCATCGACCCGGAGTATTTCATTTAAGAAGTGAAAAAGAATTTTTTCCCTCTTCGCCACATCCTCAGCAATTTTTTGACCCGCAAGAGTTAATTCCACATAACCATACGTTTCATGCTTCACAAGCCCGCCATCCATGAGTGTTTTTACCGCGTTTGCCGCACTCGGTGCTTTCACCCGCATGGCTTTACTAATATCACGAACGCGGGTAATTCCGCTTGTTTCGCTTAGCTGGAGGATGACCTTGAGATAATTTTCCGCGCTTTCGGTGAACTGTTTATGCTCTTTCATTGGGTTTGCCTTAAAGTTTTACAGGTCTTAATTTGTTGTATAACACTAACATTTATTTTTAATTTTGTCAATTAATTTTTTCCGATTTCATTTAATAACGTTAGAGGGACTATCACATGTGAAAGACAGAAGTGAACAGCTCGATGGCGGTTGCATGCAAGTGAATGCCGCAGGATTGACAACCCTTGCGGCCTCAATCCTGCGGCAATAACCTGGTTAATTTAAAAATGCCTTTTTATTGCCCCTTAATCTCAGCGGCTTGCATCCGATGCAGCTTGGCAAACGCTAGAAGTTCGGATTTCAAAGTTTGAGCATCGCGGATAATCGCATCGCAGTGATTTTCCATCTTGCGAATCTTGTCAATCGGAGTTACTTTTTCATTAATGAAATACTTAGCCTTATAATCCTGCTTCATCGCGGTGTGCTCTGCAATCAGCGCATCCTCTGCCGCAGCCTTCTGTTCATAGGATACGGCCATAGCTTCATGGTCTGCCACCACCTGAGAAGATTCAGCCGCATAAACAGAAACTGATGAGATTGCCACTGTGAGCCCCAAAACCCAAGGAATCATTGTCTTCATTTCCTTCTCCTTTTTTTGCCTTTAATTTACGTACTATTACCGCCTTTCACTACTTTCAAGTCTGATATTGTATTTTACCATACTTTTACACTTCTCAGAATTCCTCCCCTCAGATCGTAACTGTGGATATAGAGCTTTCATCTTTAAAAAATTCATCCATGCTGATGCTCATGGCCTTCTTTTTCACTATGAGTCTTCTCAGCCAAACCAATCTTACGACTTTCCCCAGATTCAGCCGCTTTGTCTTCCAATGATCCTGCACCTTCGTCTGTGGATTCAACGCGCCCAAGGAACATTCCACAAATCGTGCACTTCCCGGGCTGCTTCTCACGAACTTCCGGATGCATGGGGCAGGTATAAACAGCTTCTTCTTGTCCCATTTCCGTTCCCATCGCGTATTCTTCACCATGCTCATGTCCATGTTCCACAGAACTGTGCATTGCCTCCATGTCATGTTCGTGCGAATGCGGCTCCTCGGCCTTCACTTGACCGGCAGGCAGCAGCAATATCAAGCTTAACCCCAAAACCATCATCAACATTTTTTCCCCCATGTTTTCCTCCTGCTGCGTTTATTTTGCTTCTTGTGATTAAAGTTCTTGTTTAATGATGATCATGTCCTTCTTCACCGTGCTCATGAACGCCTGCCGTTTCATGTTTATTTCCCTTATCATAGCCATGATGTTCATGGGACACAGCGCCCTTCTGCATCACACTTTGTTTCCCAACCCCAACTCCATGCTGGAATACCATACGGCCGCCGAAATCCGCGCCTTGGACGATAAGACCAGCAAGCACCACCATAAAAATCAAAAAAAAGCTTCGGCCCTTCTGAGGGAGATCGGATTTCGAAATCAGGAGCCACAAGCTCAAAGCGATACTCAATCCCAGTATCCCGTATCCGAAGAACTGATGTACGATCATGATGCCGTGTGTTACACCCCCGTGAGGGACTGTTCCGGCAGCCTGAAAACCCGACCAAACTGTAAAGCCGGCCGCAATCGTTCCGGTCACAAGCGCCCATTTGCCAGCAACCAGCGACTGTTCCTTTTTTAGAATAACCCCCAGAAGGTAAAAAACCACTGAAGCCATTAAAAGGGCAATGGGAAAATGCACAAAGAGTGGGTGGATATTCGCAATATCTGAGGCCCCTTTAAGTCCCCACTCAATCTGGAGCGGATTAACAGCGGCATGTTCATGCCCTTCATGGGCCCATGCTATCGCCGAAAATAAACCCGGTGCAAAAATCGTCCCAATACATTTTTTTTTAATCATGATCTTTTCTCCTTAAATATCATTTTTTCCTCTCTTACTTATCCTGTACTGCTTTTAAACCGTTTCGAGCGTCTCTCGTGCAATCAAACTCAATTTCTCATAGCACGCCCGCCTCCTATTCCAACCTTGGACTTTCTTCTTTCTTCGTAAAGTAAACGAATGAATTCAGAATATCCCCCGACTTTATTTGCAAAAAATAAAATTTATGTTAATTAAAGGAACGCTACAATTATGTAATCTGGTGACATTACTATTGCTCTTACTATCCCTGCCTTTAAATTTGGCCTTATTTTTGTGGTATCTTTTATGCAGGAGGAAACTCATGGAAAAAGGCTCAAACCGACCAACCCGTATCAGAACCCGGAGCGTGCATTTTCAAGATATCGAGAGTAATTCCGAGGCTCGACTCACGGTTTATGAAAAGGATGTCCTTAACAAAATCCGTAGCACCAGGGATTCTCCGCTTGAAAAATTGATGGCGGAGGAAGGGGGCTCTGAGGAACAAAAACAGGCGATTCAGAAACTGCGCAGGTTGAGGCGGTATGTCAAATATGCCCGCCTCACCCCCAAACAGCGGCAGGCCTACACACTATTCTTCATGACCAAAAGAACGGGCATGACCCTCCGAAAACTCGCCAAAAAGCTTAAGATAAGCCTCTCCAGTGCCTGGGCAAGGATCCACGGGGCGATCCTGCGGCTTGAACGAGTGGAGCTGCGCCGCCAGGAAGGCCGCAAATTGAGGGAAATCCTGGAAGGCGTCCTTTATGCCAAGAAGCTCAAGAAGGTCTTTTATCTTTATTTTGACAAAGGCTGGCCGCCTGCATCCGTTGCCAAATCCCTTCGGTCCAATCTCTCCACAATCTATTCCAACATTCAGACCATCCGCGCTCTCGGGTATGCCCATTCCCAGGAGGAATATATTCCATGGGAAGAGGCACGAAAAAGAATCTCTCGACATCTGTAGAAAAAACCTCGAACAAATCCCGCCAGACGGACCAAATAGAAGGGGAGTGTTTTAAGGTTGTTTCGCCTTTTCTCCCTTCCAATAGCCGCTAAGTACAGGGGCGGCGAGGTTCGCTTGTTTTGGCGGGTCTCGCGACTTTCGGATCAAGTGAAAGCCCCCATCCTTGGATTCCCTCGGGCATAAAGACCAACAAGGATGGTGATGCAGTACGGTCTTTAGGGCGAATAACTTTCTGCCAATTGGGCAGACCGAAAGGAGCGGGATTCACCATGATTCAAAAACCATTCAAAGAAATTCCTTCCAGAAATTCCGGCTCCGCCGACTTTTTAGCCTCTACCCAGATTGGGGAAAAAGGTTGGGGGTTCACCAGACCCCAAGTGTTTCGTCGTAAGTTCTCTGCCTGCCTCGCACAAAACGGCAATTCTCTTTCCCAACCACTCCCTCTCTCCATAGATTCATTTGGAATGGGATCGAGAGGTAGTGGTTGGGAAATGCCTTGTGCGAGGCAGGCAGTAGTCGTCGTTTGTGAGGGGGTGATCCTCCCATGATGATTCAGGAAAGAGATTACGAAATTATGGCGTGGCTGGACCATATGAGTTTTTCTCATTTGGATGAGATTCGGGATGTCTTTTTCAAGGGTTGCAATCCAAATCGTGCCCCGTACAGGCGAATGTTGAAGCTGATGGAAGCCGGTCTGGTGGAGACGGTGAAGGTCTACAGTGACCCGCGGGATTTGTATGTGCTGACCAGGTTGGGTTGGGCCAATTTGAGGAACGTGGGATTTCAGTATGTCCCTGCCCTTCCCAAAGACAAGCGTTTTACGAATTACGAGCATGATTATGGATTAATCCGGCTCCGAGTCCTTGCTCTGGAGCTGGGGCTTGGAATCTGGGTTCCGGAACGGGTGATCCGATCCATTAAACCGCGTGGAAGCTCCCCGGATGCACTTCTTTTAACCGCCGACACTAATTACGCGATTGAGTATGAGTTGACGGCAAAGGAGCCGCAACGCTACAAAAGGATATTTGACCGCTATGATGACAGCAAAAAATACGATGCGGTGCTCTATATCCTTCCCACGGAAGCCAGGATTCAGAAACTACGCGAGAAGCTCGGCTATATCCAAAAGAAGATTTACTTCATCAGTGAGAAAACACTCTTTCAGGAAAAAGCCAAAGCAACTTTCTTATCCTCATGCGACGGACTTCCTGTGGAACGGTTGATTTACTATTCCCGGACCGGTCCAATCGAGGAATTGGAACGGGAGGAACTCGAAGAGATCATTCAGCGTGAGGATTTGGAGGCATGGAAAGAGCGGAAGCCTTTTGTCCCTTGCGGTGGAGGGGGCAAATCGCGCAATGATAAGACAGACGTCGATACCGGCCATGGGGCTTCCTCCGACTCTGATTTTTACCCGCCTATGGATTCTGATGAATCTCAAAATTTCGAGCATGACAAGGAGGGCTATTAACCATGAATCCCGATTCATGGTTTCCGGGGGTGGTCCAGCTTTGGAAAAAATAGCGCAACCGGCGAAAGCAAAGAAAAAAAGATGGCTCCATAGGAAACCGATTCATTTTGAAGCCAGGATCGTCCCGCCCGAGACTTATCCCGATTTAGCTGAAAACCCTACCAATCCCTTTGTCGAAATGAGTGATGAGGAACGCCAGGCGGAGTTTACTGACATGCTGGGGCTTGTTTGGGCCGAGACATGTCTCGAAGAATCGCAGAAGGCAGGAGGATCGGCAACCCATGATACCGGACTTTTAGATTGCAATAGCATTAAAAATAGATATGATATTACTCATCCGAAATATCCTGGAGGAGATCATGGTCAAAAAGTCCCGAAAATGGAATAAGGTTACAACGATTCATCACTTCAAAAATTTGAAGACGGTTCGCGTCTTTGGAATTGCCAGGGTATCTACGGACAAGCAGGCCAAACACGGTGAATCTCTTGAGCACCAGCGCGAAGTGATAACGAATTGGGCTAGAGCCAAGGCGAGTATCAACTCTCCGCAGGAGTGGCGATTAGTCGAGTTTTACGTTGAAAATGAAGACCGGGACGGAGCCAAGCGCGGCCGTACGGCGACGAAACGGGCGGGACGGCTGGGACTGGCGAAAGCCCTGGAGCTCGCGAAGGCGCGTTTGATCGATGTTATTGTGGTGACAAAGCTGGACCGCATCGCGCGAAATGTTAAAGACTACATTGAAATTTCAGCAGAATTCAACGAAACCGAAGTGGCGCTTGTCTGTTTGGATCTCGACATTGACACTTCGACCCCCGACGGCCAGATGATTATGCGCAACCACGCGAATCTGGCGCAATGGCAAGCTGAACGCATTGCCCAATACAGCATAGAGACCGCCAAGCGGCATGTTCAACAAGGTCGTCCGCTGGGACCGCCTCCGATGGGATACCGGGTTGTGAAAGATGGCAATGGCAAGCACACTCTTGTGCCGGACCCGGTTTATAGGAAACACGTCGAACTGATCGATAAGCTCTATTTAACCTTTCAAAGTATTGATCGCGTAGTCCTGGAACTTCATAAAAAGGGCTATAAAACCCCTCGCGCTAAAACGTACTCCAAACCTCAGGTGTCACGGATGCTTCAGAACATTCGCTACATGGGGCGCCAGGAGTACGACGGCGAAGTTTACGACGGCAACTGGCCTGCTTTGCGCTCTGAGACGACTCAAGGAAAAATTGAACAGATTCTGAACCGAAACCGAAAAAACCGGCGCAGTCCCAATAGGATTATCCGGTATGTTTATCTCCTTCAAGGCCTGCTGAAATGCCACCGCTGCCATTCAAGCATGGTTCCAAAATCGGGAACGGGCCGAGGGGGGAAAAACTATGCTTACTATCTCTGCGTAAAAGCGGATAAAACCAAGGGGATTGATTGCGCGGAAATTTATCTCCCGGCTGAAGCAATGGACAATGCCGTGGTTGAGTTTTTGAAAATTTTGCGTTTGCAGCCTGACGTTATAGAAAAGGTTGTGGGCAAGGCAAATCAAGCTACCTATTCCCGCCTCGAACAGCTTCAAAAGGACTTGGACCAAGTACGGGAAAGATTAAAAGACCTTCGTACCAAAACTGCTAATCTCGTTGATGTTCTCGCCGACAAGGGGGTTTCGCAGTTGCAAGTGGTCAAGACAAAGCTTGAGGGGCTGGATCAGGAAGAAAAAGAGTTGGTATTGGAAGAAAAAAGACTGGATCAAGAAATGCGCGCGGAAAAAGCCCAGGCTGGAACCGCGCATCATCAAATTCAGAGTATTAATCTCTTCGGCGATTTATTCCGCTTGAATAAGAACCGGCCTGAAAAGATTAAGGCTATCCTTCCCCGCTTTGTAAACTTCGTGGTCTGCCACATGACCGACAAACAAAAAGGAATTGGCCGGCTGGATATTGGACTTTTCGGAAAGCCCTTTGTGGGCGGGGGAAATGCCGAAGTTTGGAATCAGGCACTGCAAGAGTTAGCCGGGCATTACAACAAAGCCATGGGGAAGCCGAAAAAATCCAAAGCTTCGGTGTCCTCGGAACTCGCGGCACCGTGTGGCACGGATTGCCGTGGGTTCGCTGGCGAGGAACATATGGGGTGAGCGAGGGGATTTGAACCCCCAACAACCAGATCCACAATCTGGGGCTCTAACCAGGTTGAGCTACGCTCACCACGCAGGAGTGGAATTATATCCGTTTCCCCGCGATTCTCAAAGAAGAATTACCTTAATCCGACAATCCAGCCGACAACGAACGCATCAATTGACAACCTGTTGGCAATATGCTATTAGTTAATTGGATTAACCATTAACAGGGTTAATCATTTTTATGCCAACTGACGACGCCGAATTCCAACGCCTAGTAAGCAATGTGCAGAGCCGCTTCGCGCGGTATTTTGGAATTGTACTATGCGGGCAAAAGGTGAGCTTCCCTCAATACAATCTACTCACAGCGCTATTGCATGAAGGTGAAATGCCCATGAATCAGCTCGCCAAAAGACTGCATATCACCAAACCCGCCATCACACACCTAGTGGACCGCCTTGAAAAAGAGTCTTATTTGACTCGGCAAGCCCATCCTAAAGACCGGAGAGTCCTTCTTATTAAACTGACTTCCCGCGGCACCAAGACCGTACGCGGCATTCAAAAGAATTTCATTGAGTTCATAACCCGCACCATCTCAAGGATATCGCCCGTTGAAAAGGAAACCATCAAAAAATTTTATCGGATATTAATCGAGGAATTCGAAAAAATAACAATACCGACATGAGCACTCTAATCAAGCGATTTCAGATATCTTTTCTCTGCTCCTTATTAACGATTTTGACTGTGTTTATGACACAACCGGCCGGATTGCTTGCCATGGGAAGGAAACCACCCGCCGAAAAACCTATTCCCAAAACATTTCACATTGAGAACGAACAGGTTGAATCGGTTCCTTTAAATATTGAGGATTGCTACAGACTGGCTTTAAAACAAAGCGAAACAATAGCGATCAACAAAGAGATTGTCAATGCCACACAGGCTGATTTTCTCGCCGCCACCAGCGAGGCTATCGGTGACGCGGATTTTGTCATGAATTACCGGCGTCAAAAAGTCCTGAAGTCAGGAGATGGGTCTGGAGTGGGCGGCACCTTCAATGCCCCAAACCGGAGAGACCGTGAATTTGTCATCAGCCAGCCCCTCTTTCAAGGTTTTAAAGCTTTGGGCGCCATCAAAGGGGCCGGAAGTCTTAAAAAACAGCGCATTGGCGAAAAAATACGCGCCGAGCAGCTTCTCTTCCTCGACGTGACCAAGGCTTTTTACAACGTGTTAATGTTTCAAAAAGACGTTGAAACCATCCAGGGAATACGCGATTTATTCGAGGAAAGAATGACCGACTTGAATGAACGGGAAAAAATAGGAAGGTCCCGGCGCAGTGAAATCGTAACCGCGGAATCACGCATGAGAATCATTGATTCGGAGCTCGCCCAAGCTAAAGGGACTTTGGCCGTGTCAAAACATATTCTTGAATTCCTGGTCGGCATGCCCGTGAATCCGGCGCAACTGAAGGATATGGAAATCTACGAAAGGGAGCCCGAAAATATGGAAGCCTACCTGGCGGCTACGGAGAAAAGACCGGACGTTGAAGCAGCCAAGCAGACCGTAAAAACAGCATGGAATGGTGTTGTGGTCGCCCAGAGCAGTTTATGGCCGGACATCTCCCTGGTTAACAACCAGTACCAGAAAAGGGACGGGTTTCAGGACGCCATTGACTGGGATCTTCTTTTCAAAATCAACGTCCCTCTTTACCGCGGCGGCGAAACCCTCGGGAAAATAAAAGCGGCCACCAGCACCTGGAAAAAGGCAAAACTTTCCTATTCCCTGGCCCACAGGCAGGCTGAACTTGACATCAAAGAAGCCTATCAAACCTGGGTGGCTTCCCGCAACGAGCACCAGGCCCTTGACGAGGCTGTAAAGTCAGCGGAAGAAAATTTCAAATTACAAAAAGAGGACTATAGCCAAAATCTGGTGAATAATTTGGATGTCCTTTCAGCCCTCGAATCGCTTCATGAAACCCGCCGCGAGGCTAACCGCGCCAGGTATCAACTCAAAGAAAACTATTGGAGCCTCAAAGTCGCGATGGGAGAAACCCTGTGAATTTATCGGAAATCTCGATCAAAAACCCCGTCTTCGCCTGGATGCTGATGATCGGACTGATGTTTTTTGGTTTGATCAGTTTTCAGGGAATGGGCGTGGGCCAGATGCCCGATGTGGATTTCCCTGTTCTCACCGTCAACGTGACCTGGGAAGGAGCCGCGCCGGAAGTCATGGAAGCCGACGTGGTGGACGTGATTGAAGACGCTGTCATGGGCATTCAAGGGCTCAAGGATATTTCTTCCACCACGAGACAAGGTCAGGCCACTGTCACACTTGAGTTTGAGCTTGAAAGGGACATCGATATCGCCCTTCAGGAAGTTCAAAGCAAGCTTTCCGAAGCATCCAACCGACTGCCCCGCGACATTGACCCTCCTATTATCACCAAGGTCAATACGGAAGACCAGCCGATTATGTGGCTTTCGGTAATGAGCACAAAGCCGCTTCCCGAGCTCATGGAATATGTGGACCGCAACCTGAAGGACAAATTCAAAACAGTTCCCGGCGTCGGTGAAATCACCCTGGGCGGTTATGTTGATAGAAATTTGCGCGTTTGGCTGGACACCAAAAAACTGGACGCTTACCAGCTCACGGTCGAAGATGTGATAGCCGCCATTCAGGATGAACACATTGAAATGCCCGCTGGCAGGCTTGAAACGCCTCTGACAGAGTCTAACGTGCGCGCCATGGGCGAGGCTCGGACCGTAAAGGAATTCGAAAATATTATGATTTATCAAAGAGCCGGCCGGCCGATTTATAAACCCATTCCCCTCAAGGAAGTGGCAACCATCGAAGACGGGCTTGCGGATATCCGCCGCATTTCCCGGGTGCTCGGAAAACCCGCGGTCGGAATGGGCGTGCGTAAGCAAAGGGGCGCCAACTCCGTGGATGTCGCGCGGCGCGTTAAAAAGCGCATGGAAGAGCTGAATAAAAACATGCCCGAAGGCTACACCCTTGGGGTGAACTTTGACAGCACGCGGTTTATCGAAGATGCCGTTCACGAACTGGTCTTCACACTGATCCTATCCGCCCTTTTGACCTCTTTCGTGTGCTGGATTTTTCTCGGTTCCTGGAGCAGCACTCTCAATATTTTACTCGCCATCCCCACCTCGATATTGGGCACTTTTATGGTCTTGCGATTCGCGCATTTCACGCTCAACACCTTCACCCTGCTCGGGCTCTCACTGGCTATTGGGATTGTGGTGGATGACGCCATCATGGTTTTGGAAAATATCGTCCGGCACCGTCAGTTAGGTGAGGGACAGACAGACGCGGCCCTGAAAGGCTCCCGTGAGATAACCTTTGCCGCCATCGCGGCCACCATCGCCATTGTCGCCATTTTTCTTCCCGTAGCGTATATGAAGGGAATTATCGGCAAGTTTTTCTTTCAGTTTGCCATCACCATTTCCGCGGCCGTGCTTCTTTCCCTGCTCGAGGCACTGACGCTCGCCCCCATGCGTTGCTCGCAATTTCTTGAGATTTCGGAACATAACCGCGGATTGCCCGGCTGGTTTGAAAAACAAATGAAGTCATGGACCCATTCCTACCGCAAAATACTGGATTTAACTCTCGCGCACAAAAAAATTGTACTCGTTGGTTCTATTCTTTTCTTTGTTGCCTCGCTGGCTTGCGTGCCCTTGATCCGCAAGGAATTTGTCCCGGCTCAGGATCAAAGCATGTTCCTGGTTCGCATTAAAACCCCGATCGGGTCATCCATGAATTACACCAATGACAAAATGAAACAGCTTGAAGCGCTGGTCATGAAAATGCCCGAGTTCAAAAGATACTATTGCGCCGTGGGAGGGTTCGGGGGCGGTGAAGTGAATGCCGGAATGATTTTTATCACACTCAAGAAACTCAAGGACCGGCCTGTCAACCCCACGCTCCGCCACCGGTTGAGCCAGGCTGAAATCATGGCTAACGTACGCCAGGAATTCAACAAAGTTCCGGATGTGAAAGCCGTTCTCCAGGATTTGTCCCTGCGCGGTTTCGCGGCTCACCGGGGATTTCCGGTTGAATTCACCATCCGGGGTCCGGACTGGGATAAACTGTCGGAGTATGCGGTCGAAATCCAAAACGAAATGAAAAAAAGCGGCCTTTATGAAGATGTGGACACGGATTATCTTACCGGTATGCAGGAAGTGCGTGTTTACCCCAATCGCGAAACCGCTTTTGACCGGGGTGTCAGCATGAGCGCTATAGCGCGCACCATCAATGCGCTGATAGGCGGCGACCGGGTCGCGAAATACACGCGAAACGGAAGGCGTTATGATGTGAGAATCCGGCTTGAAAGAAATCAGCGCATGAAGCCCGAGGACATTTCGAATCTCACGGTATGGAATAACCGGGGAGAATTGGTACGGCTGGCTGATGTGACAACCATGAACGAAAAGATGAGCCTTCTCACGATCACGCGCCGGGGCCGCGAGCGGGCCATCGGTCTTTTTGCCAATATTGGCCGCGGCAAATCACAGGCTGACGCTTTAAAAACGGCGGCAGAAATTAGCGGCAAAATACTGCCCGAAGGTTACCGAGCGGTGTTCAGCGGAACCAGCCAAACCTTCAAAGAATCTTTTCAGAGCCTGATCTTCGCACTCTGGCTGGGACTTATTATTTCCTACATGGTTCTGGCTTCTCAATTCAACCATCTCATCCATCCCGTCACCGTGCTGATGGCACTGCCCTTCAGCTTGTCCGGCGCCTTTCTTTCTTTGTGGATAGGCCACCAGTCTCTTAATATTTTCAGCATGATCGGTCTTATCCTCTTGATGGGAATTGTGAAAAAGAATTCGATTCTCCTTGTGGAATTCACCAATCAAATGCGCGAAAGAGGGATGGGAATCAAAGAAGCCCTGGCTACGGCCTGCCCGATACGGTTGCGGCCGATTTTGATGACTTCCATTTCAACCATCGCGGCGGCCATTCCTCCGGCGATGGCCATGGGGCCCGGCGCTGAGACCAGAATTCCCATGGCCATCGCCGTAATCGGCGGAGTGCTGGTCTCCACGGTTCTAACTCTTTTCGTTGTGCCGGCGGCCTATCTGGCGTTCAGCAAATTCGAAAAGCACCCTAAAACGGAACACGCCCACCCATCCGGATTGTTAGACAAAGAACCGCTGATCGAAAAAAATTAGGCGAGATCTTTCAAAAATTGCGCGAGAATCCGCACGCCGGCGCCCGAAGGCCCGCGTGAAATATAAGCGTGATTTTCGTCAAACCATCCCGTGCTCGCGATATCCAAATGAGCCCAAGGCTGTTTATCCACGAATTCTTCCAGAAATTTTCCGGCAATGATGGCCCCAGCCGGCCCTTTGCCCACATTTTTCAAATCGGCAAATTCACCTTTGATGTGCTCACGATACTCGTCCCAGAGCGGAAGTTCCCAGCATCTTTCCCCGCTTTTCTCGCCCGCGTCTTTCAGCGAATCAAGAAGACTCCGGTTATTACCCATCATGCCGATAGCGTGTTCTCCGAACGTGGCCCGGCAGGACCCGGTCAGCGTGGCAAGGTCAATGATATAACGGGGCCCCAATTTGACCGCGTAGCTTAGACCATCAGCGAGAATCATACGTCCTTCCGCATCGGTGTTGATGACTTCCACTGTTTTCCCGTTCGAGATAGTGACAATATCGCCGGGCCTTTGAGGCCTCTCACTTGGAAGATTTTCACAAGCCGGCGCGAGGCCTATCACTTTAAAAGGCAAGTCGAGTTTAGCGGCCAGCCACAAAGTGGCAATCACGGCCGCTGCCCCTGACATGTCATACTTCATTTTTTCCATGCCATTGGCCGGCTTCAGGGAAATGCCGCCGCTGTCAAAGGTAATGCCCTTTCCGACAAGAACAACGGGTTTCTGCGATTTGTTGTCAACCTTGGTTTCTAAAACAATAAACCGTGGAGGCTCGTGCGATCCTTGAGCCACGCCGATAAGCCCTCCCATATTAAGCTTCTTAATCTCGATTTCGTTCAGGATGGTGCACTTCAAACCGGCTTCTTTGGCTAATTCCTCCGCCCGAGACGCCAGAACTTTTGGCGTCAAATGATTGGCGGGCTCGCTTGCGAGCGTTCGCGCTATATTGGTAGCCTCAGCCACCCATTTCCCGAAACGTATTCCCGACTGAACGTCTTTACGCTCAAGCGCATCGCCGCAAAGCAGGTCTAAACCCTTAAGTTCTTTTCGCTTATCCGGCTTTGATTTGTATTTGTCAAAACGGAAAGTGGAAAGGACGCGGGCTTCCTCAACGGCCCGCCCCAAGTCGTGGGAAGAAACCTTCCCTGGAGCCACGGTCTTAAGGTCTAAAGCCAGGGAATTGAATTTCTGGGCCTCAGCATGTTTCAAAAGACGGCTGACCAGGCCTTTCAACTTTTCCGGGTTATAATTTTCTTTTTTCCCGAGACCGGCAAAATAAACGGCGCACGCGGATTTCAATCCCGGGAGATAAGTGAAAAACAGCTCGCGGTCTTTTCCCTCGAATTTTTTGGCTTGGAACACGCTATCAATAAGGTCTTTAAGATCACGGTCCAGCTTACCGAGGGCATTCAAAGATTCCTTTTCCCCTTCAAAAAATCCGACAGCCAGCGCATCCCATTTGACTTTCACTTCCGATTTAAGAACCGCAGAACATTTCATACGCTCAAATCTCCTCTTTTAGTGCCTAAATTCTGGAAGGTGTGATTTCCGTCTGTTTCTGATATTTCCCTTTTTTATCTTTGTAGGAAACCCTGCACACTTCGTCGCTTTGAAAAAAAAGCAGCTGCCCGATGCCTTCATTTGCGTAAATTTTTGCCGGAACAGGAGTAGTGTTGGATATTTGCAGGGTCGCAAAACCTTCCCATTCGGGTTCAAAAGGCGTGACATTAACCAGGACACCTGAGCGGGCGTAGGTCGACTTACCCACGCAAAGCGTGATGACATTTCTTGGAATTCTGAAATACTCCACCGTCCTGGCCAGGACAAAGGAATGGGCGGGAATGTGGCAAAAATCGGCTTTTACATGGTCAAACGCATTTTCATCAAAATTTTTGGGATCCATCAGCAAGGAACGCGAGGCATTGAAAATTCTAAATTCATCCGCTATCCGTATGTCATAGCCATACGACGAAAGGCCGTATGAAATGCCATGTCTAACTTGAGATTCCTCAAATGGCTCAATCATGCCTTGTTCCAAGGCCATTCTTTTTATCCAGTCGTCTGATTTGACCATGAAATCTCCCTGTTGAGGTTGTCCGGAGGGACATAACACAAACTTGACTAATTGATTGAAATATTACAATAGGCCTACAGGCTTGTCAATACAGCAAAACCCCACCTAACCTTGCGGTTAAGTGGGGTTTTGTGTTGTGGAGCCTTCCAATGATTCAGCTTTTGAGAGGAGGGAATTATCAAAAGTCTCTTCGAAGGCCCCGCCTCTACTATGTCTCTTAACTTAGAACAGGAAAATCAACTCCGTGGCAAAGGTCGACTGACTTCCCTGACCTTCCGTTGATCCGCCACCTGTCACATCATAAACTCCGGCGCTGGACGTATCCAATCTGTATTCCAAACGCGAGATAAGATTGGTGTAGGGCCGATAATCCAGCGTAAAAGTGTGGCCCCAAAACCTTCTTGCCGAAATCGGAGTGGTAGCTCCGAAAGTACGGTAAGAATCGTTATCGTCAAAAAGCTCTCCGCGATAGGCCAAATACATCTTGTCCGAAAGATCATATTTCGCGTAAAGATTATAGGAATGCCACAGCCCGGAATTGCCTTCCTTGGGGGTCGTTAAACCGGCAGTGACTGTGCGGATATTCCGCTGATTTCCTATATCCCAGTTGGCCATCAGGGTCAACTTCTCGACAGGGGTTTTCCAGGTTAAAACATTGCTTGAAAGAAAACGCATGTCATCAGAAATGGCTCCAGTGTTGGCATCCGCCTGGGATTCCTTGCCAAGGTAATTGACCGTTATCGCGCTCAAAGAATCCGTGAGATTCCAGGACAAAGCGCCTTCAAGGGTCTTGTAATTGTTGGTTTCCTGAACCAAATCCCAACCATTGTTGAGACCCAAGTATGCTTTTCCCTTCCCCTCATTCAAATCAACCGCACTACGAATGCCTGTGTGGGTGAAAGGAATACCAAATCCGAAGGCCATGGAACGGGAAATGTTCCAGTTGTCTTTGGACTCAATCACTTCGGCACCAGAAAGGGTCACAAACTTACCAGCTTTGATGTTAACCTTCTCGCCCAATGTCGAACCGCCATTGATGGGAACATTCAATTCCCCATAGGCTTGCTGAAGATCAAACTCATCAGGACCGACACCAGCCGCGCCATCAAAATTGATACCGCCGCCATCAGTCACTAAGGAATTCAACCCGTAGGAAAGGTCGGCGCGGAATCCAACTCCGCCTGTTTCAGGGGCGAGTTTCTCAAAATCAAGCTCAAACGCGTTGAGGTCAAAGTTGTTGTCACGCGTATCAAAGGCTCTCAAGTTATTGGTACCCGCACTCGTACCGGCTTTTTGCGGACGATTGGTGTTCAAATTATACGAGGTATCAATAAAACCGCTCATATTGATATCCTCGAGCGTCTTGATCATTCCTCCCTCGGACGACTGCTGACCCGGTGCCGGCATATACGCCGGCGCAGGAGCGCTGGCCCGTTGTTCTGTCTGGCTCAACCGGCTCTCAAGATCCTTGAGACGGTTTTGCAGGTCGGTAATCTGATCACGCAGCTGACTATTGACCTGATCGAGGTCCTTAGCCGTGGCGACCGCTTCATCAGCCCGCGCTATTCCCGGTGAAAGGGAAAGCACAACAAAAAGGACTGCGGTTATTACTGAAGTAATTTTCCTCATAAGCTCCCTCCATTTGGTTTAATTTACCATTAACACATAGCAATAATAATGCCAATCTCAATAAGCTTAGGATTGTACTTATGATTCTGGAAAACAAAATGTAAAATAAACATTTTGATTCAAATTTGTAGATATTTTTTTGGCTAAATCTACAAAAATGTTTTAATGCGAGAATGCGCCCGGCCTGATTCGAACAGGCGACCCACTGCTTAGAAGGCAGTTGCTCTATCCAACTGAGCTACGGGCGCAAATTATAGCCCCGCTGTCTTTTAGCGGGGCAAGCAAATTTCACCAGCCCTAATGGCATACCCAATGTCGCTATTAGGGCGGGCGCACTTGCGGTGACGCAGCAAGTGATACAAACCACCGATTCCTGCCGAATCGGTGTGTTTATATGCTTCTTTTGTGCGCGTTGCGAAGCCGCGCGGGTGCCAGATACTACGAGCAACTTCTTATTTAGACCTTTCCCATAACTCATGCGGTCAAAGCAACATGGGAAAAACAGACGCATTTTATCTGTAATTTACCGGCCTGACAAGCAAATTCTAAACTAAAAGTCCGAAGCACCCGCCAACCCAAATTTTTGATCCAGACTTATCGATTTCGGGCCCGAAATCACAATCGAAGTAGCCATGGCAAGCAGACCAAAATCCCTCACCGTCACTTCATTGAAACCGGAAAAGCAAATGATTCCGGCCAATATAAGACAGCAGAGAAAGCTTGAAAAGCGGGTTAGAAAACCGGCCACAAGCAGCAGACCCAGAACCGCTTCAACCGCTCCCTGCCCCACAAGAAATAAATTCATGGGAATCGCAAGCCGGTTCTGGATAAAAACCGGAACCCATCCCTGCCATGTCTCCGGCTCCAGACATTTATCCAGCCCGAACCAGAAAAATACCGCGCCCAATCCGAACCTGATGGCAAACACAGCCCAAGAGTCTTTATTCATGTTTGTAAAGTTTACGAGCGCGCCGCGACCAAGTCACTGCCACAGAAGCGATAGCGCCAAGGACAAAAATAACCAAACCCAATAAAAAAAAGACCCCGAGCATGGCGCCCTTCGTCATTTGCGAATTAGGATCGCCAAAGCACACGGAACAAGCCAGAAAGAAAAGTTGGTTCATGAAAGGCTGATTTTTCTCATTTTAAAGAGAAACCAGAACAAATACGCGGCCAGAACAACTCCGACTGCCAAAGAGGAATAGCCCATGACCATGTTCAAGACATGGCCGGTTGCCGAATAATCCCTGACCGCCCAAAGTCCGAATCCAACGGACAAGGCAATGGAGAGTAAGATAAATACGATGTGAAACGATTTAAGAGACATAAAGGTCCGACCTCGAAAGAGCCGGTAACAGCATTAGCACGATGAAGAAAAAAACCGTGACCACCAGAATGCCGAATATCACTTGTTTTTCAGAGATGAGGTGCATAAAAAAGCCGGCCACCAGGCCCGCCTTAAGCGTAGCAATTAAAAGCGCCGTGACAATGGCCGGGACAACCGGAAGTTTAAGATACGAAACACCCACGGTAACCACGGTCAAAAAAGCGAGCGCAGCAAATACTGTGATATAGATTTTCACATGTTTTTTGATTTCTTCAGGACTTTCCGTCATTGCACGCTCCTTATAAAAGATAAAGAACCGGGAAAAGAAAAATCCAGACTAAATCCACAAAATGCCAATAAAGGCCGGCGCACTCAATCCGGCCTTGGAATTGCTCGGGGTCATTCTTCCACAAAGCGCTTCCCGGAAAAAGAAAATACGTGTTCACCACCACTCCACCCAGAACATGGAGCCCGTGCAAACCCGTGAGCGTAAAATAAATGGCGTAAAACGTGTTCGTTGCCGGAAAGTAGTGGTGTTCGAATTTGTGGGCGTATTCTATACTTTTCACGACTAAGAACACAAGGGCAAGTAAAATGGTGGCCGCCATATAACGTTTGTACTTTGAAAAATCCTTCAACGCCAGCGAGGCCCAGGCCATGACCATGGTGACGCTGGAAGTGATCAGGACAAGGGTGTTCAAGGTGGCCAAAGGCACGTTCAGCAAATCCGATCCGCGCGGCCACGAAGGAGCACTGGCCCGGAGCAGAACATAAGCCGAGAAAAGTCCTCCGAAAAACATGACTTCCGAGGCCAAGAAGCACCATATGCCGAGTTTAGAATTGGTGACGCCCGTGACCGGATGTGGTTTTGAGATATAGCGAATCGCGTTGTCTGACATGTCAGTTCTCTTGAGCCATGTTTTGCGGCCAGAAATCATGCTTCAAACCCGGCACGCTGTATTCATACGGACCGCGATAGACCTGGGGCACTGTATCAAAATTACCGTGCGGCGGCGGCGAAGGGGCGGCCCATTCCAGCGTGGTGGCTTGCCACGGGTTGCGCTCCACCTTCTTTCCCCAGATGAGGCTTCCAAAAAAATTGATGACAAAAGGAATCTGCGCCAACCCTAAAAGCCAAGCGCAAATAGAAATAAAAACATTCAGCGGCTGCGTGGGCTGAGCATGCGCGTACTGCATCTGATCGTAGAGACGCCGCGAGACACCGGCCAATCCCAAGATAAACATGGGCATAAAAATTCCGTTAATCAAAACAATCGACAGGAAAAAATGAATTTTGCCCAGAACTTCCGACATTTTCCTTCCGGTCACCTTGGGATACCAGTGATACACGCCGGCAAAAAGCGCGAAGATAGTGCCCGGCGCCACCACATAATGAAAATGGCCTATCACGTAATAAGTGTCGTGCAAATGGATATCGGAAGCCGCCAAGCCCAGAGGAAGGCCCGTAAGCCCGCCAATGCCGAACATGGGAAGAAAAGCGACGGCAAAAAGCATGGGGGTGTTGAAGCGGATAGAACCTCCCCAAAGGCTGAGTGCCAGCGCCGTCAACACAATCACCGACGGAATGGAAATAATCATGGTGGTGATTTGGAAAAAAGCGCTCATTTTGGCGCTCATGCCGGTTAAAAACATATGATGCGCCCAAACTATAAACGACATGAAGCCGAGGAAGATGACGGAGCAAACCATGGATTTGTATCCGTAAATCGGCTTACGCGTGTTGGTGGCGAATATTTCCGCCACAATGCCCATGGCCGGAAGAATCAAAACATAAACTTCGGGATGCGCCAAGAACCAGAACAAGTGCTGCCACAAAAGAGGGTTCCCTCCCCCGCTCACGACAAGGGGATTGCCTGCCACTACCAGCCCGCTGGGCATAAAGAAACTGGTTCCGGCCAGCCGGTCCATAAGTTGCAAAACTCCGGCAGCTTCAAGCGGAGGAAAAGCCAGCAGGAGAAGAAAACTCGTCACAAACTGGGCCCACACAAAAAAAGGAAGGCGGAAAAAAGAAAGCCCGTCAGCCCTCAGCTGAACGATGGTCACGATAAAATTAATAGAACCTAAAAGCGAGGAAGTGATTAAAAGAACCATGCCCACGAGCCATACGGTTTGGCCGGAGGTAGCGATATTGGCCAAGGGAGGATAAGAAGTCCAGCCTGACTGAGCTGCTCCTTCGGGCAGAAAAAAACTCGCAATCATGGTCACGCCGCCCAAGAAGTAAACCCAGTAACTCATCATATTGAGCTTAGGGAAGGCCATATCCGGCGCGCCGATTTGTAGCGGCACAAGATAATTACCGAAGCCGCCCACGGCAAGAGGCACGACGCCGAGAAAAACCATGATCGTTCCATGCATGGCGCCAAGCTGATTATAAAACTCCGGAAGCATGATTCCACCCACCATCATCCTCTCGCTGAAAAGATTGCCGAGAAGGGGAAGCGGTTGGCCGGGATAGGCGAGCTGCCAGCGCATGAGCATCATGAGGCAGAAACCAAAAAAAAGAAACAGAAGACCGGTCACTCCGTATTGAATTCCGATTACTTTATGATCCAGAGAAAAAATATATTTCCGCCAAAACGGAAGGTCATGCGAATGATGTTTCTCGTTCATCAGCCTACTCCTTTGCTACTGGTGCCGGAGAAACCGGCGCTGACGCCGGAACTTTGGGTGCGTACTTGGCTTGCCATGCCGCGAATTGCTCAGGCTGTTCCACAATCAAAAATCCCCGCATGCGGTAATGCCCTAACCCGCAAAGCTGCGCGCAGGCGATTTCAAAATTGCCCGCGTCCTTGGCCTGAAACCAAACGGGTATTTCCTGCCCGGGAATCACGTCCTGTTTCACCCGCATCACAGGCAGAAAAAAACTATGAATCACATCCTTGGAAGACAAATGCACAATCACGGGTTTGTTCACGGGCACATGCAATTGATTGATAACCGTGATGTCATCCTTGGCAGCCGGATCATTTCTGTCAAGGCCGAGGGGATTGCCCGGCCCCATCAATTTGATATCGGATTTTCCGAAAATACCGTCCGGCCCCGGATAATGGATATTCCAGGCGAATTGCTCGGCCACCACCCTGACCTCAAGCGCTTCTCCCTTGGGCGGCATGGTTCTTACATGCCGGGCGATAGGAAACGAAAACCCGATAAGCAAAAAGGCCTCAAATAAAGCCACGCCCACTTCAATGTAGGTGGGCGCTTTGAAATGATTGGCCTTGTAGGTGGCTTGATGCCCGGCCCGGCTGCGGAATTTAATAAGAGCCACGATAAGAAAAATCAGCCAGCCCACAAAAAGCAAAATCATGAAACCATGGAGGACATAAATCAGCGTATCGACATCAGCGCCGGATACAGACGCGTTGTAAGGAAGCCCCCAGCCGTAATATTTTTGCATGGATATTATATTTAGTTCCTGAAGGTTTAAACTTGGTAATGCTGGCTAGGTATTACAAAACTTTTGACAACATGTCAAGACGGTTTTTCCACGGAGACGTCTTCGGTATGTAATTTCCCGCTTTTTTTGAGCTTACGCACCCAGAGATAACCCAGCACGCCGGGCACCAGCAAAAAAATCCGGACTATAATTTCAGTATTCTTTGCCGCGAATCCGTAAATATACCAAGCTTTCCACAAAGGAATAAAATCCAAGGCGAACAGCGTGCCAAACAAGGTTCCGTATTCCTTGCGTATGACTTTTTTCCAGTCATAACTGAATTTCTTGAGCGAATCTTTCAATCCGCGAAAATTGGGGACAAAACGATGGACATTGCGGCAGTATTCATCGTACTCCGGGCCAAATTTGGAGCGTAGAAAATTTTCTTCGGCCACGACAATAGACAAGTAAACATAGGAGAAAAAAGGGATGACGAAAAAATAAACCCATGGCGAACCGTACATAAGCCCGAGTCCCACGGTCATGAGATAATTGGCGACATACATGGGGTTGCGGGTGTGCGCGTAAAATCCTTCAATCACCAAATCATCCGCGTAAACACGGCCTTCCTTGCCGCCTCTTTTGATATACGCGAACCCGATGACCGAAAGCCTGAAGCACTGCCCCGCCATAGCGGCAAGAACCCCGACCGTCACAATAAACCGGTCCATGAGTTCATTTCCAAAAAAGAGAGCGGGTCGGGTGAACAGAAAAAGGCAGATAAAAATGACGGGAAAAAGCGCATTCCTCACGCGAAAAAACAAATTACCACTGGCAAGAAGGATTTTTTGAATCATGATAAGGCTATTCGTTTCACTATTTCAGGGCGACGATGCCGCAAAAGTTGTACCAGCGGAAGAAGATATCACACCCCTTAAACCCGCTCGACAAAAGGAGCTCCCGGTTTTCATCAAAATGATAAGGAACCAGAACATTCTCAAGCGCTTCCCTTTTCTGCGCTATCTCCATCCGGCTGTATCCCTGCCGCTTTTTGAACTCGTAGTAATACTTGATAAAAAAACGGTTGATGGTGGAATTGGGACTCAAAACTTTTTCCACCAGGATAAGGCACCCGCCGTCATTCAGGCCGGCCGCAATGCTTTCAACCACGCGCTTGCGGTAAAGCGGTCTCACAAATTGAAGGGTCAGATTCAGAATAACCACCGAGGCATTGGTGATGGGAACCGCTTTGTTCAAGTCCATGCACACCAGCTCGCATTTCTGGCTAACCCCTTTTTGTTTGAGCTTTTGCCGGGCTATATCCAGCATTTCCTTGGAAGAATCCACACCGACAAAATTCACGTCCTGGGGAACATGCCGGTTAATGGTAAGGAAAGTATTGCCGGTCGAGCAGCCCAAATCATAAACATTGGTCCCCGGCACCGCAAAATCCGCCACCATTTCGGCTATCATCCGCTGGATTTCAGCATAGAACGGTACCGAGCGGTCCAGCATGTCGTCAAAAACCTTGGCCGTGCTTTTGCCAAAATTAAAATTCTCTATCAAACGTCTTTTTCTTTTAAAGAGCTTGTCCTTGGGCATGTTTTTTCCGATCGCGTTTAAGACTGGCTTAACTGAATTCTTGACACATCCCCGCCTTTTTCACGGAATTTGTCGGCATAAACCTGATAGCGCACCGTTAGCGCCCCGACTTCCCCACTTATGGCTGAAAGATTGTCCTTGATATGCTTCGCTTTATCTCCCATCAGGTCGCTGACGGTAAGCGCCTTGATCTCATCGCCTATTTTCCCCAGCTCGGTCTTTTTGGACATTATCTCACCGGCATACGCCTTGGCAAAAGCCTCCAAATCGTTCACTGACATGGTTTGGACTTCGGTTTTGATTTGATCAACAGGCTTGCCCGTATCTGCTTTTTTCGCGCAACCCGTCAAAGCAATCCCCAGCGCAAGCACGGCGAAAACATAATTTCTGAAGAATTGATTCATTGCTTCTCCTTTACGATTAAAGAGGATTATCGCCCCGTTATTGACGGCTCAGACACAAGATGGACGTCTCGCCGCGGAAACGGAATGTTGATCCTTGCCTTGTTAATGGCTTTATACACCGCAAGATTGACCGCGTGAACGTTCTGAAAATACTTTTCCGTCGGAACCCAGTATCGATAGGCAATATTAACGGAGAAGTCCGCAAACTCCTGAATGCCGACCTGCGGTTTGGGACGGGAGGCAACCTCAGGAAACCCCGCCATGGTCTCCTGAATCACCTGCCCCCCGATATCTTTATTTGGGATGATGATTTTCACCCCGGCCGCCAGAACAATCAGCGCGCCCAGCACCTGAAAACCGTAACTCACGGAATATTCAATTGTCGTATTAATCAATTTTTGAATCGCGGAAATTTGCTCTTGCATGGTTCGTATTATGCTTTCATTCCAAGGAAGGAACAACAAAAATTTTAAAACGCGGGCGTATACCCCATTTCTTCCACCTGCTTCGCCACGGCAGCGAGAGGCCTCGAATCCAGCATGCTGAATTGACCTTCCGGCTCTTCTTTATAGAGAGAGTATCCACCCGGCTGCGTCGAAGACCCGGCGCTGACATGCGTCACTCCGATTTCCCTGCTTAAAAAATAATCCCTGAGTTCCGGACTTTCACGCGTGGTGAGCACAATCCCCGTAAACGGAAGCGCGAGCCGCGTCACGGCCATCATTTTTCGCAGCGTGTCATCGGAAACCGGATGCGGGGGATTAAAATCCGTCACTCCGAAAGCAGGCCTCAGCCGGGGGAATGATAGGGTCGACGGGAATACTCCGCAAGAATTTCTTAATTGCCAGGCGTGGCGCAGCAATTCCAGGAAGTCCTCGCGGTAATCGCCCAGCCCCAAAAGCGCGCCCAACCCCACCCGCTTTATTCCGCCCTGAAGCGCTCTGGCCATGGCACCCCGCCTCCATTCATAATTCCTTTTAGGACCGTCATGAACCTGCTCATAAACGCTTCTATCATAAGTCTCTTGAAACAAAAGCACCTGTTTTACGCCGGCGCGGCGAAGCAGCTCATAATCTCTTATAGGAAGCGGCGCTATCTCCAGCATCACAAAAAAGGAAAGTCCTCTTTCCCTGAGTTGGCCCACATAGGAGGCGATTCGCGCCGCAGAGGCGTCATGAGGATGCTCACCCGCTATCAGGAGAACAGTCCTGTGACCGGCATCCCAAAGGCTTTGAGCTTCGCTGAAAAACTCCTCTTCAGATAAAACGCGTCGGGCAATCTCGAGATTGCTTCGTCTGAACCCGCAGTAGCGGCAGTCATTGACGCAACGGTTGGAAAAATACAGCGGCGCAAAAAAAATCAGTTCTTTCCCAAAATTCCGGCGCGTCAGCTGACAGGCTGTTTGAAAAACCCTTTCCCACTCCGGTAAAGAAGCGTGGTCAAAAATTTCAACCGCCTCTTCCGGTAAAAGGCCGTTTCCTTTTCCGGCCTTTTCTAAAATATGATTCAACTCAGAACTCATAACCGGCCGTCAAGGGACGGCTCCACTTCGTTCCGCCGCCACCTGCCCGGGGCACAGGCGCC